>CAIYPD010000108.1 GCA_903928075.1 Candidatus Firestoneibacteriota bacterium | reverse complement strand
TAGCGAAATCCGCCAACGCTTTTTGGCGGAGAAGCTGATGAAAAGGAGAATATATGCTCAGGAATTTTATAGTGTTAACCTGCCTGTTTACGTCAGTTTTATCGGGCCAGGTGTTAAAGCCTGCGGCGGTTTCGGAGCCGGCTGATTATGAGTTTATAGTTTTGGCCGGGGAGTCAATTGAACTTTCTGTTGAACAAAAAGAAGGGTTCAAGTATGAATGGAACGACGGCGGTGCGGGTAAACTGGAACCTATTTTGGGCACCGGTAAAGCCCGCTGGACCGCTCCAAATACACCCGGCAAAGAGAATCCGGTAAACATAAAGATCCTTGCCGTCTCTGAACGCAATATTGCCGCGGAAAAAAATACTATTGTTAAAAAGGTGGCGGTGCTGGGCGGGGATATCGCTTCCCAGCCTGTTTTATTTTACTGCGACGGCCCGGGGCCGGCCAGGCTGTTTAAGTCCGCAGCAAATCAGGCCAGAGGTGTAAAATATCAATGGGAAATAGTCCGCGGCACTGAGAATCTCAATTTACTTCCGGAGGATATTAACCGCGCTGAAGCAAAATTCAAAGCAAAAAAACCCAGCGCGAAAAAAGATGATGTGGAGATAAAACTAACCTATACGCTGGGAACAGGTAAGGAGAAAAAAACTTGCGAATATGTTAAAAGATTTTATGTTATGATGCCGGTTTCGCTTAAGAAAATTTCCCGGGAAAATGTGCTTGAGGAAGGGCCTGATCTTTATGGCTTTGCCACGACAACAAAATACCGGGTTATGGATCAGTTCGGAGAGCCGCTTATGGCTGAAGGTATTGTGATTACGCAGGATATAACACTGGTTTCAAATCCCAACGGAATTTCTGCGAAAGCCATCAAAGTGGATTTTGGCCAGTATGTAACCGATTTTGAAGGCGTAATAGGTTCGCGGCGCTATATTTCTTCTGTTTTTCCTTTGCCGGCAAATTTCCTGACTTTGTATGAACAGGATCTTTTTATAAATGGTTCCTGTCTTCTGGAAAAACTTGATATTACCTACACGAAAAACGGGGTGGAGGAAGTGAGCAATAAGGACCGGCTTACCAGGCGTCAGAGATTAGAAAAAAGTAAAAGCAAGAACGACCCCAATAAAGTCATCGTTCCGAAATAATGTTTGAACTTTGTTATGTTACGGATAGAAAGCAACTGAAGCCGGGGCAGACTTTAGAGCAAGTTGTGTCTCTGGCTGCGGGAAACGGCGCGGATGCGGTGATGCTGCGGGAAAAAGACCTTAAAGACACTGCTTTGCTTTTGAAACTGGCAGAAAGGATAAAAAAAGCTGCGGGTAAAGTCGAATATATAATTAATGGCAGGTGTGATATTGCACTTGCCGTTAACGCCGGCGGGGTGCATCTTTCTTCAAACTCTATTTCCGTAAAGCAAGCCAGAAAAATAATGGGACGCACAAAACTTATCGGAAAATCCTGTCACAGTCAAAAAGATGCCTTATTGGCGCAAAAAGCAGGTGCGGATTACATCTTCCTGGGTCCGGTTTTTTATACGAAATCTAAAGCGAAGTACGGCAAGCCCCTCGGTTGCGGCCTTGTTAGAAAAATGTTTAAGACGGGTAAAATCAAAATACCCGTAATAGGTGTCGGAGGCATAATTCCAAACAATACGGCAGAAGTTATTAAAGCCGGGGCGTTCGGGGTGGCCGTGATTTCCGGAATCAGTAAGGCGGAGGATCCGGGAAAGGCAGCGGCACTTTACCGCGAGGCGATTGAAAAAAACAGGTTCCTAAGGTTTGTAAAGTTTTTAATGTTTATAAAGAAAAATTTAAAGAGAGGACGGGGAGAATAAAATGAAAAGAGCAATAATGGTCTGGGGCGGGTGGGAAGGGCATGAACCAAAAAAGTGCGTGGATATATTCGCTCCGTTTTTAGAGAGTAAGGGCTACAAGGTCGAAGTATTTGATAAACTGGATGTTTACGCGGATGGAGATAAAATGACGGGACTGGATCTTATTGTCCCGGTCTGGACCATGGGGACCATTACAAAAGAGCAGGAAAAGGGACTCCTTTCTGCGGTGGCAGGAGGAGTGGGTCTGGCCGGCTGGCACGGAGGTATGGGGGATTCTTTCAGAAATAATACCGAATACCAGTTTATGGTCGGGGGCCAGTGGGTCGTGCATCCCGGCGGAATTATAGATTACAGCGTGCAGATAACGAAAAAAGAGGATCCTTTGGTAAAGGGTATCCCTGATTTCAAAATTAAGTCAGAACAGTACTATATGCATGTTGATCCCGCGAACGAGGTTCTGGCTACCACCACTTTTGACGGAAAAGTCCACCCCTGGATAAACGGGACGGTTATGCCTGTTATCTGGAAGAGAAAATACGGCAGTGCCCGGGTATTTTATACCTCCTTAGGCCATGTCGCGGCGGATTTCAATATTCCGGAAGTTAAAGAGATAGTAAAAAGAGGCCTGCTCTGGGCTTCAAAGTAAAGAAGAGTTAAAAGTTTAATTAGGCATCTGAGGTATTATTAGGACTCGCCGGGCCGGCGGACAAAGTTTTTTGAAAGGAAGTGAAGATGATATTTGAGCAGTTTAACGGATTGGTGTCTTCGATCATTAAAAACTCTCTGTATTTTGTCGATTACCAGAAGACCAAGGTTCAGGAGCTCGGACATTCCTTAAAGGGTAATTCAAAAATTTTTATAGTAACCGAGGCAAATTGGGCGGTGCCGGTAGCCTGGTTTGGATTATACGCTCCTATCTACATGATCGCACTCGGCTTGAGCAAGGTTGAAGTCGGGTTGGTTACTTCTCTCGGGATTGCAGTTTCTGCAATAGCGACGATTATGGGCGCAACCATAGCCGACAGACTGGGTTATAAAAAAACTGTTCTGCTTTTTGATTCCTTATCCTGGCCGGTTGCTATGCTTATCTTTGCGTTTGCCCAAAATATCTGGTGGTTTGTGGCGGGCGTAATTGTAAATAACTTTTGTATGATAGTCAGCGGGGCCTGGGCCTGTCTGTTTGTTGAAGGCATACCAAAAGAAAAAAGGTCGCATGTTTATGCGCTTTTGCAGATATTGCTCAATGGCGCAAGCCTTTTTGTTCCTGTTGCAGGTTTGCTGGTCGACGGGTTTGGTCTGGTCCTTGCGTGCAGAATAATGTATTTGCTCTCGGCAGTTTCTATGGGTACCGGAATATTTTACCGCAGCAAGTATTTGAAGGGAGCAGAGGTTGAAAAGCAGATAAATAAAAACAGGGAAAAATATAATTTTAATGCGGAAGTAAAAGAGTTTTTTAAGACCTTTTCACTGATCAAAGAGAGGAAACAGTTATTCTGGTATTGCGTCGTGCAGATACTGGTATCGTTCGCTATTGTAATGTGGAACACCTATTATCCGATATTCCTGACTGATGCAAAAGGTATCGGCTTAGCTGCTTCGGAGATATATATTTATCCTTTCCTTTTTTCAATTGTGATGATCAGCATAATACTTATCTTCATTCCGCATGTGAAAGGAAAAAACTTTAAGAAGTATCTGGTCTTCGCTACCATCTTCTCTGTTGGAAGCGCCTTACTGTATGTCATGGCTCCTGCGCATAAAGGTTCTTTCATCGCCCTGGCTTTTATTTTTAACGGGATATCCATGGCCTTTTTCCGGCCGCTTTCTGATGCCTATAGCATGAATTTAATAACGGATTCAGAAAGGTCGCGGCTGATTTCTGTAATGACCACTATCATAATACTGGCCATGATACCTGCCGCCCCGATAGGGGGTTATTTGTATTCACTCAATCCCAGGTTAACATTTATAACGGTAGCCCTAATATTTGCGGTAAGTATACTTATTATGAAGCTAAAATTTACTGAGGAATAGCAAACAAAGTACCAGGTACGAAGTACAAGGTACAAGGCACGAAGTGCTAGGTACAAAGTTTTGTGTAAAAAATACAACCTAAAAGTGACACTCATGACCGGCCACCCGTAACTTTTTTTTCCTGTAAAACACACATCTTTTATGTTAAAATTAACGCATATGAAAATGTCAGAAATGCTTATTAATAAGCTAAAAACCAAAAAAGCGCGTATTGCTGTTATCGGTCTGGGTTATGTGGGGCTTCCACTGGCTGTTGAAAAAGCCAAGATGGGCTTCAATGTTACCGGGATAGATGTCAATATTAAGCGTGTAAATATGGTTAATAAGGGAGAGTGCTATATTCCGGATGTGGTTGACGCGGGAATGGCAGAGCTGGTAAAGACAAAAAAACTTCGTGCAACTGTTGACTTTTCTGTTTTGAAAAATATGGATACCGTCTGTATTTGTGTCCCTACCCCGCTTGATGATAATAAAGACCCTGATATTTCCTATATTAGGGCCACTACAAAACAGGTTGCGAAATATCTTCACAAAGGCCAACTTGTAAGCCTTGAAAGCACTACCTATCCGGGCACGACCGAAGAAATTATGCTTCCCGAGCTTGAAAAAACCGGCCTTATGGCCGGTAAAGATTTTTTTCTGGTATTTTCTCCCGAAAGAGTGGATCCCGGCAATAAAAAGTTTAAACTAAAAAATACGCCGAAAGTTATCGGGGGTGTTACTAAAACCTGCAGTGAAGTTGCAAAAGCCCTCTATGGACAGATTATAGATAATATTATGATAGTCTCCTCGCCTAAAGTCGCGGAGATGGAAAAACTGCTGGAGAATATCTTCCGGTCGGTTAATATTGCGCTGGTTAACGAACTTGCGATGCTCTGCAAAAAGATGGGTATCAATATGTGGGAGGTTGTGGACGCGGCGGCTACCAAACCGTACGGGTTTATGCCCTTTTACCCCGGTCCGGGCATCGGGGGCCACTGTATTCCTCTTGACCCGATCTATCTTTCCTGGAAAGCAAAAACCTACGGCTTTCGGACTGAATTTATTGAACTTGCCGCCAGAATAAATGAAAATATGCCTGCGTATGTACTTGGTTTGGTTGCGGAGGCGCTTAATAAACAGGGCAAGAGCCTTAAAAATGCCTCGGTGGTTCTACTCGGGGTTGCTTACAAAAAAGATATAGACGATTGGCGGGAATCACCATCTTTAATACTTTTTGAACTTTTAAAGAAAGCCGGCGCCCGGGTGGTTTATCATGACCCTTATATTCCTTCAGTTAAAATGACAAAAACCGGAAAGCTGCAGAAGTCGGTTAAACTTACCGATGCTCTTATCAAAACAGCGGACTGTCTTTTAATTGCCACCGACCATACCTGTTTTGATTACAAGAAACTTACGGCACAGGCAAAACTTATTGTTGATACCCGCGGCGTTACCAGAAAATTCGGTGTACTAAAAAATGTGGAAGTATTATGAGCGAAAATTTTACGCTTGTTGAAATGGAAGGAAAGAAAGCGAAACTGGGTAAGAATGTCAGGATTGGCTATAACTCCGTAATTTATCCGGATGTGGAACTTAAGGACAATGTTGTTATCGGCGATAACTGCATCATCGGGAAGACCGCCGAAAGAGCCAAAACCTCGACCCTTAAGAAAGAGCTTTACGCGCCGTTGATAATCGGTGAGGGTTCCACGGTCTGTGCGGCTGCCATTATCTGTTCAGGTACGACCATCGGGAAGGACACACTGGTCGGAGACGGGGCATTCATCCGTGAAAAATGCGTTATCGGCGATAATTGTCTTGTTGGCCGGGGTGTTACCGTTGAGAATGATACCAGGATCGGCAATAATGTGAAAATGCAGGCCCATGCTTATATTACGGCCTGGGTAACCATAGAGGATAATGTTTTTATTGCGCCCTGTGTGACTACGACAAATGATAATTTTATGGGGCGGACGGAAAAAAGATTTGCTTTGAAAAAAGGTGCCACGATAAAGAAGGGCGCGCGGATAGGGGCGAATGCAATACTTCTTCCCGGCATTACTGTCGGCAAAGAAGCTTTTGTCGCCGCCGGCTCTATCGTTACGAAAGATGTTCCCGATTACAAACTTGTTAAAGGTATTCCGGCAAAGGTAATACGCGATGTTCCCGGGGAAGAATGGAGCGAGCAAGTAAAAAGTAAAATATTTTAAAAAGTAGTTAACTTTACCCGACAGTCTTTATGCCTGCCCGCCGTCTTTTTGGAGGTGAGGGTAGTATATAAAATACCGGAGGAATTATGGAAGTACCATTAATAGACTTAAAAGCGCAATACAGGAATATTAAAGCGGAACTTGATTATGCCGTGATAGAGGTTTTAGCCAACGGACATTATATTCAAGGGCCTGAGGTAAAGAAAATCGAAGAGGAGATGGCAAAGTTTTTCGGAGTAAAGCATGCTATCGGGTTAAACTCCGGAACCGACGCTCTCTTTTTAGCGGTAAAAGCTCTCGCTTTGGGCAAGGATGATGAAGTTATTGTTCCTGCTTTCTCGTTTTTTGCGACCGCCGAAGCGGTGACGCTTGCAGGCGCCAGAGTGGTATTTGCGGACATTAAAGCGGATACCTTTAATATTGATCCTGCGCGACTGGAATCAAAGATAACCAAAAATACCCGGGCCATAATCCCCGTTCATCTTTACGGCCAGCCTGCGGATATGGATGAAATTTTGACTATTGCAAAAGCAAAAAAAATAAGGGTTATTGAGGACTGCGCCCAGTCCATAGGTGCGGAATATAAAGGCGTAAAAACGGGCTGTATAGGGGATATTGGTTGTCTCAGTTTCTTTCCTACAAAAAACCTCGGTTGTGCTGGTGACGGCGGCATGGTGCTGACTAATATTGACGAGTTTGCCGTGAGGATGAGGCTGCTGTCGGCTCACGGGTCGGCCAGTAAATATATTCACTCAGCCATAGGAATGAATAGCCGGCTGGATGAGCTGCAGGCCGCAATTATCCGGGTTAAACTTAAATATATTCAGGCCTGGAACGAAAGACGCAGAAAAAACGCCAAATTCTATAATGAAAATCTCAAAAATCTTATTATCCCTTTCAGTCCGGAGTCGGTAAAACATGTATATAACCAATATACGGTCAGGGTTTTAAACGGCAAAAGGTCTCTTTTTCAGGCCTACTTAAAAGAAAAAGGAGTAGCTACGGCAGTCCATTATCCTATCCCTATGCACAAACAACAGGCCTACGCTGAACTGGGTTATGAGGTGAGCATGCCTGAAAGCGAAAAAGCAGCTCTTGAAGTTTGCTCATTGCCGAATTTCCCGGAGATGACGGAAGAGATGCTGAATCATGTAGTGGTAACAATAAATAACTACAAGTGAAAATAAAGTCTATAAATGTCTATCAAGGTCTATAAAAGTCCGTAAATGTTTATAAGGAAGCTGTCATTGCGAGGAGTCCGCCGATAGGCGGGGCTTTCGACGAAGCAAACTACAAAATTAGTGTAATTTTGTTCGTAAAAAGAGGTTTTGAATGAAACCATTATTCGTCTTTGGTACCCGGCCCGAGGCACTTAAACTAATTCCGCTTATCAAGCAATTTAAGAATCCTGTAATTTGCCTTACCGGTCAGCATAAAGAGATGCTTAATCAGGTTATGTCGCTTTTTAAAATAAAGCCGGATTATAATCTCAAAGTAATGAAAAAAAATCAGACACTTTTTTCCGTGACGGCCGGTATTCTGGTAAAAATAGAAAAAGTTCTTGAAAAAGAGAAACCGGACTGCGTGATAGTGCAGGGAGACACTACTTCGACCCTGGCCGGTGCGCTGGCGGCCTTCTATAAAAAAATACCCGTGGGCTATGTCGAAGCGGGTCTCCGTTCTTTTGACAGGTTTAAACCTTTTCCTGAGGAGATGAATCGAAAACTGGTGACACCTTTAGCCGGTATTTATTTTGCGCCGACTAAAGAAGCCGCCAAGAATCTTTTGCGGGAAGGCATAAACAAAAAATCAGTTTTTGTAACCGGAAATACTGCGATAGATACCCTTGTGCTTATGGTGAAAGAACTAAAGAGCGAAGAAAAAAAACTACTGGAATTCTTTAAAGCAAAATACAAAATAGTTTTCGATAAAAAAATGATACTGGTGACCGGCCACCGCCGCGAAAATTTCGGTCCGGGTTTTCTTAATATCTGCTTTGCTCTGAAAGAGCTGGCGCAAAAAAATGATATTAATATTGTCTATCCGGTGCACCTAAATCCGAATGTGCAAGAGCCGGTCAATAAAATCCTCTCGGGCATCAAGGATATTTTTTTAATCCCGCCGCAGGAATATGATAAGTTCGTTTTCCTTATGAACAAAGCCAATTTTATCATCACGGATTCCGGCGGGGTACAGGAAGAGGCGCCTTCCCTGAAAAAGCCGGTACTGGTAATGCGTGAGGTTACCGAAAGAAAAGAAGGCGTGGCCGCCGGGAACGCCATACTGGTCGGCACTGACAGAAAAAAAATAGTAAAATTTGCCTCGGAACTCCTGAAAGGCGGCGCTTTATACAAGAAAATGACCGCAAAAAAAAATCCCTACGGTGACGGCAGTGCGTCAAAAAAAATCGGGGATATATTGAAGATAACTACGAGAAAAAAAGGATGAACAGATAAAATTAATATATGCTTTTCTGGTCTAAGCCGGGCGCTGCCCTTTATATCCTTCCGGAAAAAAGAAAACTTTTAAAAGGAGCTTCCTTTGCCGGTACTTGGTTTTAGTGTTTTTTTTACTATCTTCAGTCTGGTTCTGGCGCTTATTAACTTTGCGGTACTCAAGGGGATGGCCTTCGCTCTTGAATTGAAATTGCCTCTGCCGGTATTTATTTTAGCAGCGGCGCTCCTTTCTCTGCTCTTTATTTCCTCTACGCTTCTTTCCAGGTCTTTTGGCGGAAGTTTTATAAGGATTTTTTATATGGCCGCGTCATACTGGGTGGGTTTTGCATTGATGTGCGGTTTTGTTTTCCTTATAATTTTACTTCCGGGAATGTTACTGCCGGAATATAAAAGGCTCTTTTACTTCGCAGGTTTTTGCCTTGCCTTTCTTTCTGCGCTCTATGCCGGTGTTCACGCTCTGGATAGAAAGGTGAAAGAAACAATAATTCCCTTCAAAACCGATCTCTCACTTTTGCAGGTGAGTGATGTACACTTTGGCGTCGTCAACGGCCCGAAATACCTGATAGAATTGGTAAACGAGATTAACGGAATCAAGCCTGACGCAGTTCTTTTTACGGGTGACCTGGTTGATGGGACGACTTATATTGAAAAAGATACGCTTGCTCCCCTGAAAGACCTAAAGGTACCTGCGTATTTTGTATCAGGAAATCATGATGTGTTTGACGGTCTGAACCGGGTTTATCAAGCTGTTGCGGAAGCGGGGGTGACTATTTTGGATGGCCGGGTGGTTGAAATAAAAGGCGTTCAGCTTGGCGGCGCGGGTTATTCCTTCAAAAAAGAAGCTCTAAAAGAAACTCTTCAGTCCTTAAAATGGAAAGACGGAAAACCAAAAATCCTCCTCTATCACGAACCAAAGGGGATGGAAGAAATTAGAGCCGCAGGAATAGACCTGGTTCTTTCCGGGCACACTCACGGCGGGCAGATAATACCCTTTAATTTTCTCGTCGCTATTCCGTATTCATATATGAAAGGACTCTATAATATAAACGGTCTTCAACTTTTTGTTTCTACGGGTTGCGGGACCTGGGGCCCCAAGATGCGTATAGGTACGGACAGCGAGATAAATTTTCTTAAACTGAAGAAAGATGTAAGGACGGAGAAAAGATGAGGCTTAGATGTTTGGAGGTTTTGAGGTTTGGCAAGAGATAAGAATACAAGAGGACTGAGGAGAGGATTATGGTTGAAAATATTAATTTATCTGAAAATGATATACAAGTCCTCCGGGAACTGGGAGAGTGGAAGGCAAAAGCGTCAGGGACTCCGGAAAATAGGGAAAAAATAAAGGCCTGGCAGGAACATGACGAAGGGGTTAAAGGTTCACGGGTAATGGTGCGGGCGGAAACCTGGTATACGACGGACCCGGAACACACAGTCAATGAAACTGACCTTAAATGCAGGCATCCCTGGGCGAGAAGGCTCGAGAGAGATTTCAGATTTAGAAAGCACGAGATAGAGATACTTAAGGATGACTCCTTTGTGCTTCCTTTTGCAGAGTATCACTCTAATATAGAAAGGTCTGATTTTGGCCTGCCTTCGAGCCTCCGCCGGAAAGCAGAAAACGACCTGGCCTTTAACTATACCCCGGTCTTAACTAAACTTGACGACGGGGATTTTAAGAAAATCCGGCATACAACACTAAAGTGGAATAAGGAAGAGGAAGAATCAGAAAAGGCAACTCTGGAAAAAGTTTTTAAAGGTATTTTAAAAGTGCGACGCCGCTCAGGTATTTGGATTCCTACCACGAGTACCTGTTTGAATTTTGTCGGGCTGGAAGGTTTTATGCTGCTTCAGTACGATAACCCTTCCGGGCTTAAACGCCTGATGCAGTTTATAACAGACGATCATCTTGCGCTCATAGATTTTATGGAGCAGAATAAACTCTTTGAACTAAATAATGAGAGCGATTATATCGGTTCCGGCTGTATGGGCTGTTCAAGGCTTCTGCCGGCAAAGGATTATAAAGGTATTGCCCGGGCAAAAGATCTCTGGTTTTACTGTGAATCCCAGGAATCTGTAAGCATAAGCCCGGAAGCTTACGGCGAGTTTGTATTCCCTTACATTAAAGCCCTTTCCGACAGGTTTGGAAGGGTTTACTACGGCTGCTGCGAGCCGGTAGATCCTGTCTGGCCTTATATTAAAAATATGAAGAACCTTAAACGCCTCTCGGTCTCGCCGTGGGCGGATGAAGAAAAAGTCGGCAGGATTTGCAGAGAGAACAAACTGGTCTATTCGAGGAAGATGAGCCCCAATTATTTTATGGGAGAGAAATTAAAAGAAGAAGAAGTAAGAAGAAGCGCAGAAAAAACTGTAAATTCTGCGGCAGGCGCGAGTCTGGAGTTCATACTGCGGGATGTCTACACCCTCGGAAATGAACCTGAGCGTTTCGTCCGCTGGGTGGAAATAGTAAGAGAAGCAGGACAAGGTACGAAGTACTAGGTAAAAGGTACAAGGTACAGGGTAAAAAGTAGAAGGTACAGGGTAAAAGGACAAGGTACGAAGTACTAGGGACAAGGGACAAAAGAACAAGATAACAAGAAAACAAGACGACAACCCACCTGAGGCGGGCTGCTTCGCAGGATAAGAAAGCATAAACGACAAGGGAGTGGGAAATAAGTAGGTTTTTCCTTGTCACTTGTGCCAGATATTTGGTATTTGGCTTCAGTCTTGTATTCTTGTTTTCTACTATGAAAAGGACGGAGGAAATGATGAAAAAGATATTTTTGACCGGTGCTACGGGCTATGTAGGAAAGGCGATAATAGAAAGATTTAAAAAAAGTTACGACATTAAAGCTTTCACAAGGAGTCTGGGGGATATTCGAAATTTTCAGGAGGTTTTAAAAGCCTCGGAAGGTTCTGATATAATTATTCACATGGCCGCGATAACTCCAACGACCCATCCGGGGGCGGCGGACCAAGATGTAATGGAAGTCAATGTCGAAGGAACCAGAAATATTCTGGACGCGGCCGTAAAGAATAAAATAAAAAAAGTCATTAATTTTAGTTCGGTCTGTGCCGTAGGGGTCCGGCCGGAGAATTATCCTATAAAAGAAGACGCGGTTTGCAATCCTACCCTGGGAGCCTACGGTTTAAGTAAGTTGAAAGGGGAGGAACTTTGCCGGGAGTACTCGGAAAAACAGGGGCTTGATATTATTTGCTTAAGACCCGCGGTTGTTTTTCCCCAGCATGCTTTTAATCCGCAGGTTGTAGATTCTGTGGCCTGGAATATATTTGTTCATATAGAGGATCTACTCTTGATGCTGAAACTTGCCCTTGAAGATCAAAAAATAAAATTCGGAATCTATCATATCGCACCGGACAACAAATACTCCGCATTTGATATTTCCCTGGCAAAAAAAGAACTTGGCTACCGACCTGCGTATGGTTTTGAGAAATTTATCAGGTAAACATTAATATCGCTGAAAAGCCTATTCCCGTAACAATTTTCCGCACAAATACTCGTTGTTTTTAGCCGGTTAAAAATATATAATAATATTTATGCAGAACCATATTCAAACATACGAGCCGGATAATTGTCTGAAACAGGGGTATTTTTCTATCTTCAGGCAGATAGTAAATGAAATAAAAGAGAGTAAATGGCTTATTTATCAGTTGTTTAAGCGGGATTTCTCCGCGACTTACCGGCAGTCGGTTTTTGGCTTGCTTTGGGTTATTTTAATTCCCGTTATCGGAATTGCCGGGGTATTTCTTTTAAGCCGGTCTAATATTATAGATATAGGGAAAACACCGGTTTCTTTTCTCCTATATTCTGTTAGCGGCCTGGCCATCTGGCAGATATTTTCAGTAGGGCTTGTTTCAGCGACCTCTTCTCTGGCTAAAGCCGGGCCGATGATTGTAAAAATAAATTTTTCAAAAAAAGCTCTTGTAATTTCAGCTTTTTCCCAGTGCTTCGTGCCTTTCCTCGTTCTTTTTGCCGTTGCGCTTCTGCTTTGCCCGGGGGAGGGTGTTAAATTTTCCGCTGTAACTCTGCTTTTTCCTTTTCTTCTTATTCCTCTGATCTTATTTACTCTCGGCCTCGGCTTTTTACTTGCCTTGCTTAACGGCCTTATGCGGGACATAGGAAATGCCGTCTCGGTCCTCGTGACTTTTTTAATGTTTTTTACCCCCATATTCTACGCCGCACCGAAAGCCGGTAGTTTTTATTATGCGATAAAATACAATCCGCTTTACTATCTGATTATCGTTCCGCGGGACGCGCTCCTCGCCGGGAGTTTGGAACATCTGCTTGCCTATTATATGGCGGCCATTCTGTCTGTAATTGTTTTTGTCTTTTGTATCGCGGTCTTTCATATAACTGAAACAAGAATTGCCGAGAGGATTTGATTTATGAATGATAATCTTTCTATAAAAGCCGAAGGCCTGGCAAAAAAATACTGCAAATCCCTGAAGCGCTCCATGCTTTACGGAATTCTGGACATCGCAAGAAATATTATCGGCCTGCGTTCCTACCCGGAGAAACTGAGAAAGGATGAATTCTGGGCGCTCTATGATCTTGAGTTTGAGTTCAAGAAAGGCGAAACGGTAGGCGTTATCGGCGGTAACGGCTCCGGGAAAACCACGCTGCTTAAAATGCTAAACGGAATATTCTGGCCTGATAGAGGAAAACTTTCGGTTAACGGAAAAGTCGGAGCCTTGATAGAAGTCGGTGCCGGCTTTCAGCCGCTGCTTACCGGCCGGGAAAATATTTATATAAACGGCGCCGTGCTGGGTATGTCAAAAAGCGAAGTTGAAGCAAAATTTCAGAGCATAGTCGAATTTGCGGAGATAGGAGAATTTATAGATGTCCCCGTTAAGCATTATTCCAGCGGAATGTTTGTCCGCCTGGGTTTTGCCATTGCCGTACATTCAGAGCCCGAGCTCCTCCTGGTAGACGAGATTCTCTCCGTGGGAGATGAGAAGTTCAGGAATAAATGCCAGAACAGGATAGATGAGTTAAAGAAAAGCGGTGTCACCATTATTTATGTCTCGCATGACCTGATGAGCGTAAAGCGGCTCTGCAGCCGGGCGGTCTGGCTGGATAAGGGGCGGGTGGCTGCTTTCGGGGCCGCGGACCGGACGGTTAACGCCTACCTTGATTCTTTGAATGAAGTTTATAACACTGAATTGGCCGGAAAAAACAAGACGCAAAAGATTCGCCGTTTCGGGACGGGGGAAGCAGTTATTAAAGAAGTTGTTTTTGCCGGCGGGAAACAGGTATTTAAGACCGGGGATGATATTATCGTCGAGGTCGAATGTTTTTCGGAAAAAGGGGTGAAAAATCCTCTTTTTGGCGCCATAATCCATTCTGCCGGCGGGGTCTATATTTCCGGCACGAACTCTTCCCTTGGTGAAAAGCTTGAAGAACTCAAGGGAAGAATGAAGGTAAGGTATGTTTTTGAAAAGATCCGGCTCTTGCCGGGCAACTATTTTTTAAGCCTGGCTATTCACAACGAAGAAGGCCGGCTAATTTATGATTTGCATGAACAAAGTTATGAGTTTATGATTGCCGTTTCGAGCACAGAAAAAGTACCGGTCTCTTCAGGTTTTATGGAGCTCGATTGCAAATGGGAATATAAGAGGTAAGGCATGTTTATTCTATTGAACCCTCCGAATCCGCCGGGTAGAGTATCGAATAAAGAGATGATGGGCGGTTTTGGCCAATGCTATCCCGGGGACTGCGCGGTTAAAGTTCCGCCCCTGGACCTGGTTTATACGGCAGCGGTCCTGCAGGACGCTAAAATTAATTTTAAAGTTATCGATTGCCTGGGGGCAGAAATAACCGCTGCCCGGCTGCCGGGGCTTCTTAAAGAACTTTCTGCTGATTTTGAGCTTATCTTTATCCGCACTTCTACCTCGACTTACGAAACTGACTTAAAGGTGGCAGGAGAACTTAAGTTATTAACTAAGGCGCGTATTGTATTTTTTGGCCCGCAGGTTGATATCCATGGCGCTGAAATAATTAAAGGAAATAATGTAGACGCTTTAGTTCTGGGCGAACCCGAGCTTACGGTGAAAGAGATTTGCCTGCAGGGGTTAAAGGGTACCGCCGGTGTTTGGTACAAGGAAAACGGAACGGTTGTAAAAAACGGAGCCAGAGAAAGAATTAAAGACCCGGATACTCTGCCCTTTCCTGCCTGGGACCTGTTTCCCTATGAAAATTATAATGTAGATGTGCATCTGCCAAAAAAAGGTGTGACCCTTTTTTTACTTACTTCCCGGGGCTGTCCTTTTTCCTGCGACTACTGCCCGTATCCTGTTGCACAGGGAACGGTATACCGGAAACGCTCGGCGAAAAATGTCCTTGAAGAAATAAAACTGCTGGCCGCAAAGTATAAAGTCAGAAATATTCTTATTAGAGATGCGGAATTTACTCTGGACCGAAACAGAGTCGTGGAAATCTGCAACGGGATAATAGCGGCCGGTTGGAAAATTGATTTCCGGTGCGAGACCCGTGCCGATACGCTGGACGAAGAACTTCTGGTGCTTATGGCAAGAGCGGGTTTTACCGGTCTTAATATGGGAATCGAGAGCGCAAACGAAAGAGTTATCAGAAATTCCGGCAGAAAACAGACCGACCCGGCGCATATTGTCAGGCTGGTAGAAAAATGCCGGGAACTCAAAATAAATCTGTTTTGTTTTTATATAATCGGTTTGCCGGGGGATGATCTGGCTTCCATAATAGAAACTATGGATTTTGCAGAAAAATTGAATGCCGATGTCTCCCAGTTCACGATAGCCACCCCCTATCCGGGTACGAAGCTTTATACCTGGGCAAAAGAGCATGATTTTATAGAGAATTTTTCCACCGGAAGTATTACCGGCTTTGAAGCGATGCTTAAAAATGAAAACCTTTCCCGGGAGCAGATACTTTCCCTCCGGGGCGATATCCAGGCCCGGGTTAACGCTGTAAGATTAAACGGGAAAAAAGTTCTGCCTGAACCGCTTGGAAAAAACAACCCCTTTTCGTTTACGGTTCTTTCTGTCTTGAAGAAAGCTGCAAAGAAAGGGGAAAGGATAGTTATCTATGGTTCAAGGGGACTTTCTCCTGCCGCCTTAAAGCAAAAAGGCTTTAATATTACAGGCATAATAGATGAAATAAATTTTGGAGAGAAAATTGACGGTTTTACGGTTCTACGCCCGCTGGTCCTCTCCGCTTTTAAGGCAGATATTCTGCTGGTCTCGTCGCTTAAACGGCCGGAAAATATAAAAGAATTTCTGGGCGGCTTAAAGGTTGTAGAAAGTATGAGAACGCTGAAAAACATTGCTAAGAAAATTAAAGATCTGGGAAAAAAATGAAAAAAATATTTTTGACCGGGGCCACGGGTTACATAGGAAAAGCGATAATAGAAAAGTTCGGTGCCGCCTACGACATTAAGGCCTTCACCAGAGAAAAGGGGGATATTTTAAATCTTCAGCAGGTAACCGCGGCCTCCGGCGGCTGTGAGGTGATAGTTCATATGGCCTCAATAACTCCTTCGGCGCACCCAAAAGCAGAAGATAAAGATGTTTTGGAGGTTAATATCGAAGGAACCAGAAACATTCTGGAAGCGGCGGTCAAGAATGGTATCAAAAGAATTATCTATTTCAGTTCTGTTTGTGCCGTCGGTTTCCGCGCGGATAACTTCCCTATAAAAGAGGATGAAGTTTGCCGGCCGACGCAGGGCGCGTACGGCCTGAGCAAGTTGAAAGGGGAGGAGCTTTGTAAGGAGTATTCAAAAAAGCACGGGTTGAAGGTGCTCTGTCTCAGACCGGCCACCGTTGTGCCCCAGCATCAGTTTGCTCCGCCGGCCCCGGGCACTGTGCCCTGGCTCGGATTTGTGCATATCGACGATGTGCTTGCGATACTAAAACTTGCTCTGGAAAACGAAGAAATTACTTTTGGTATTTTTCATATTGCGCCCGACAATAAATTCTCGAAGTTCGATATTACTCTGGCAAAACGGCTGTTAAAGTTTAAACCCCTGCATAACTTTGAAGAGTTTACGAAAGTAAATTATTTTAAAGTGCTGGTCAGGAAATTCAAAGAACTTCTTAAGGGAAGATAAGCGATGAAGATTCTCTTCCTTAATCCTCCGGGCTGGCAGAAAGGCAGTATCAATCTCGGCCTTTCCTATCTCGCAGCGGGCCTTATAAAAGCGGGGAACGAAGTTAAGATATTTGATGTCAACGAGAGCGAATTAGCGCCGGAAGTTTTAGCAGAAAGAACACGCGCCTATGCGCCTGAGGTAATAGGTTTTTCCGTTAAGACCGCGACCGTGAAACAGGCCCTCCTCCTCTCTGCCGCCATAAAAAAAGTATATAAGGAAGCCCTGCACCTTGCCGGGGGGCCGCATATCACCCTGGATTATGAGAATTTTCTGAAAGAAAACCCTGAAATTGATTTTGCCTTTCTCGGAGAAGCCGATCTGTCTCTGGTGGAATTCATCACAAAACTCTCTCAAAAGGAGGATTTTACCGCCGTTCCCGGTCTCGCTTACAGAAAAAATGGCGCCATATTTGCTAATGCGGTAAAAATAGTAGAGAACCTGGATGACCTGCCTTTTCCGAATCACGAGGTGGTTGATACCTTTAATCCGGCCGGGTTCAGGTACCCGCTGATTACGAGCCGCGGTTGTCCTTACAATTGTACTTATTGCTGTGTCGGGCTGGTCTCCACAAAGAAATGGCGGGCCCGGAGCGTCGAAAATATACTAAGCGAGCTCAAAAGCGCTAAGGAAAGATATAATACCGGGCTTTTTGAGATTCTGGATGATAATTTTACTCTAAAGCTTGATCGCGCCAAGGAACTTTGCAGGCGTCTTATTTCAGAAAAATTGAATTTTAAATGGTATTGCCACAACGGTATTCGTGCGGATAAGGTGGACTTTGAACTCGCAAAGCTTATGAAAAGAGCCGGGTGTGAAAGCGTGGCGCTCGGGATTGAGTCCGGCACGGAAGAAGTATTTGACAGCATTAAAAAAGGCGAAAAACTTTCTGATATTGTTAAAGCGGTTAAAATAATAAAAAAGGCCGGTATGCGCACAGTCGGCTATTTCATCATCGGCCTGCCGGGAGATACGCTTGCCGGTATTAAAAAAACCATAGCCTTTCAGAGAGCTCTAAAGCTGGATAACTATGTCTACGGTCTGCTCACCCCGTATCCCAAGACAGAAGTTTTTGATATTATAAAAAAAGAAGGCCGGCTCCTGCTTGACATAAAAGATACCTATCATTTTTCGGCGGAAGTAAACGCGGCTATTGAGTATCCGTATTTCCCGGCGGCTGAGTTGCGCGAGGCTTTCTATCTGGCCACATACTCCGGCCTTTACAGTTTTAAGGAAAAATATTATAAAAATTATAGAAAAGCTCCGGAAAAAATACTTTATATTACTTTTTCGGCAGAGACCGGTTTTCTTGATACCGTGAAAACCGTATTTGCCGGTGCCCGCCCGGATATTTTTACTTCCCGGTATAAAGCAGAGCTGTATCTTAAAGCCAAACAGGAAGGAAGTGTACGGAACCTTTATATATTCGAAGGAAAAGAAACGGGAGTTGCAAAAATCTTTTCTTTTATAAAATTTGCGCGCCTTTTAGGTAAAGAGAAATATGACGCGGTTTTCTACAATAGCGCCAGCAAGAGGATTTTCTTACCCGCGGCGGTGTTTATAATCCGGCCGAAGGCGCTTTTTCTGGAAGAAGAGAAAGGTAAATACATTTACGGGATTTTCAGCAGAAAGGTGTTTAAATATATCTTGAACAGGTTTAGCGGCCGAAAAATTTTAACTGCCGTGGTTGCGCTGGTTGTCTATCCTTGCTTCCGGCTCGGGGCGGTTCTCCTGGCCGGGCTTTTGCTCTTAAAAAGAAGTAAGAAACTTTTTCCGGTCCCTAAAGAGCGGGAGGTCGGAAAATAAAATGAAAATACTGCATCTTTGTGACCATTACCGGCCTCTCGGCGGTGCTGAGAAACTGCTCTTTGATACTCTTTTGGCGCTCGAAGCGGCCGGCGTGCAAAACACGGTAGTTATGCATGATTACCCTGAAAACAGAATTTCTGGAGCAAGAAAAGAATATATTCTTCCCGGTCTGGATGCCCAGCCGGGCAGCGCCGGAATTTTGAGTTATCTTAGGATAAGTTTAAAAGCAAAAAAACAGCTGGCCGGAATAATTAAACACGAGAAACCTGATCTTATCCATGTGCACAATCTTCAAAATCCTTTTATCTTTTCACAGTGCGTGAAACTTGCCCCGGTTGCCAGGTCAATTCACGACCCCAGGCTCTACTGCTTTACGGACTGGCGGCTTTTGCCAAAAAGCAGAAAGATCTGCCCCTACCCTTTAGGCGCAAGATGCGTAACGGAAGGCTGTGTGGCCAAAGACCTGCTGCTTTATACTCTTTCAGGCAAAAGGGCGATCTTTAAATATCTGCATTATCTGGCGCATAAAAAAGCGGATAGGCTGATTCTTGAAAGCAAGGCGATGATTTCCTGTATCCTGCAAAACGGGTACAAGGAAGAACAGGTGGCACTACTTCCAAATTTTACTGTTACGCATGAACTTTTTGAAGTGCAGGAGAGGAACAAAAAATACTCGGTGCCGGAGGAAAACAGCCTTGTTTTTGTCGGCCGGGCCTCCTATGAAAAGGGCCTCACTTTTCTTTTGGAAGCCGTGAGCAGGCTGAAAGTACCGTTTAAACTTTACCTGGTTACCGGTGGGCCGGAGATGCCGGTTGTTTACCAAAAAATAAAAGATCTTAAACTTGAAGACCGGGTGATATTGCCCGGGGTGCTCTCTTATGAAGAAACGAGAAAATATTATAATAAGGCGGCCTTAGTCGTAGTCCCGTCGGTCTGGCTGGAATCCTTCTGTCTTGTCGGGCTCGAAGCGATGGCTAACGCCAAGCCCGTGGTGGCTTATAAAACCGGGGGCATCTCCGACTGGCTTCTGGACGGTAGTACCGGCCTCCTGGCGGAGTGCGGCAACATACCTGAACTGGCGGAAAAAATAGAGTTCCTTTTGAAAAATAAGGAAACAGCGGTTTCTTTCGGCTTAAACGGTTTTAATAGGGTAAAAGAACTTTACAGCAAAGAAGTGTATATTCCAAGGTTGATAGAGATATACAAGGAAACGATAGCAGGAAGGGATAAGAGATGAGGTTTGGATGGTCGGATGGTCGGAGGCTTGGCAAGAACGGAGAGCGTGGAGAGCAGAGGGCGGAGAATCACCATCCTGGGTCGGGCTGATTCACAGGATGAGAGAACAAGAGAACTGAAAAGCAGCATTTGATTTTAGTGAAATATCATAAATGGGAGAAGTGTATTTGGAAAGGAAATCTACTTGAATATATTTGTTGCTACTAATAATTCTTCGCTCGGGGCGATACAAAATGCTGTTTCCTCGTTGAAGAACAGGTACCCCGGCTGTGAGTTGTTTCTCCTTGTAGAGGAGAACAGGTCGGCGGCCTATGCCCGTTTTTTTATGGATTGTAAAATTACAAGTTACCGGCAGGGTTCGTTGTTCTCCGCCGGCGGGATGTTCAGGTTTTACCTTGAACTCCGGGCAGCCAATTATGAATATTATGTCGTATTGAAAGAGAAAGAAAAAAGTTATGACCTGAAGTACGACCTGCTGTATTTTCTTTCCGGGGCAAAAAGTAAACTGGTTTATAACGCCGTGGACGGTAATGTCTATAAGAAAACCAAATTTGACAAAGTATTTAAAATATTTTTTTCAAGAATTTTGCTAGCGGTTTTACTTTGTTTATTTCTGCCTTTTATCCTGCTGGTGTATCTGCTGGCGTTTCCGGGCTGGCTCTTTCGCGGGAAAATAATAACCGCATTAAAATTTTTAAGAAAAAATATCCCGGGGCTGTTTGGTTATTTGTTCCGGAATCTTGCCGCCTTTAAGGAAAATATCCTGCTGGACCTTCTTCTGCAACTTGAGTTTTTAAGGGGGGGCTACAGCCGGGTCAAAAAACCCGGTGAAGAAAAGATAGAAAGTATTCTGGTCCTCAAGCTTGAACATCTAGGGGATATGGTCCTATTTCTTCCTTTTTTAAGGGAGCTCAGGAGAAATTTCCCGGCAGCCAGGATAACGCTCCTGGCCTGCCCCTGGAATGTAAAGGCGGCGGAGAACTGCAGCTATGTCGATGAAATAATAATTTATACCACGAATGACCCGGCTTTTAACCGCGGGCGGAAAAAGTTCACCTTCTATATAAGAAGAATCTTCCTGCTGGTAAAAATCGCCCTAAAAGGGTATGATTTATGTCTGGATTCCGGCGGTTGGGTTGAAACCTTTAAGATAGCGTGTTTTTCCCGGGCAAAAGTTAAGATTGCAATGAATTACAGCAGGTATCCCCGGTTGTTTAATTTTACCCTGGTGGAGCCGGAGGCAAAGCAGGCTGATTTACTGCGTAACTTCTCTCTTCTGCGCCCGCTGGGTATTAAAGGCGGTTTTGATACCGGCCCGGAATATCCTGTTTCCAAAAAGGAAACGAAAAAAGCAAAGGAATTTCTTGAGGAAAATGGCTTCAAGGATGGCAGGCTTTTGGGCTTCTATGCCGGCAGCAGTTCGCCGGCAAAAAGTTGGCCTAAAGAAAATTTTATCCGGCTTATGGATCTGTTAAGCGACAATGAAATAATCCTTTTTAATGCGCCGGGTGAAGATAAACTGGTAAAAGAAATTGCCGGCAACCTTAAAAAGAGGCCCCTACTTACGCCGGAGAATCTGACTCTTAACGAATTTGCCGCACTGGTTGGTTTTTGTAAAGTTTTTGTCGCCGAGGGCGGAGGGTTGTTTCATATTGCGTCGTCCCGGGGCGTGCCTGTAGTCGGTTTATTCGGGGCCGGGGATGTTTTGCGCTGGGGAAATTACACAAAAAAGAATATTGGGCTCTCGAAAATGTTTCCCTGCAGTCCCTGCAGGCAGACGCACTGTATAAGAAATCTTTGCATGGAAGCGATAAAAGTGGAAGAAGTTCTGGAGGCGGTAAAATGCGTATTGGAATAGATGCCTCCTGTCTTGAAGGTAATAAGACAGGCGTAGGCAGGTATCTTTATAACCTGCTTGTTAATCTTTCAAAACTTGATAAAGAAAATGAATACCTGCTTTTTTTTAAGAGCGCTGCTTACCCGCCGGAGTTAAACACTTACAAAAATTTGCGCTGTGTGGTGGTCAAGCCTGTTTTAAACAGCGGCTTGCTCTGGCGCCAGTTCTACCTGGGCCGGGCGGCTAAGAAAGAAAAAGCGGAAATCTTCCATTTTCCGTTCTATATGATGCCTTATGGTTTCAAGCTGCCTTCCGTGGTCACCATTCATGATGTCTCCTTTGAATTTAATAAAGGCTGGTTTACCTTTTGGGCCCGGCTGGCGTTCTCGTATTTCTCGCGGCTGGCCGCTAGATTAGCGAAGAAAATTATTACCGACTCGGAGTTTTCAAAAGCAGAACTAATAAAATATTACGGGGTTTCCGCTGAGAAAATAAAAGTCATCCCTCTGGCTGTCGATCCTTTGTTCAAAGAGGCGGAAGCAGATGAAAGCATAAAAGAAAAATATAAGATTGACGCAGATTACATTCTCTATACCGGGTCGGTAACTAAGAGAAGAAATATCGAACGGCTTATTGCGGCTTTCTCTAAACTGGTAAAGGAGCGGAGCCGCAAGGAAAAACTGGTTCTGGCCGGCGCGCTTGTTAAGCCTTCCTGGAATATTGAGGAACTGGTAATAAAATACGGTGTAGCCGGCAGGGTTATTCATACCGGTTATATTCCCGACGCTGATCTGGCAAAACTCTATAAATCCGCAATTTGCTTTGTTTATCCTTCGCTCTACGAGGGTTTTGGACTGCCGGTGCTTGAGGCCTTCGCTGCAGGCTGTCCGGTTATCAGCTCAAATACTTCCGCCCTAAGCGAAGTAGCCGGCGAGGCCGCGCTTTTAATTGATCCCGAAAAAGAGGAGGAGTTAACCGCCGCGCTTTTAAAACTGCTTACGGATAAGGAATTGTGCATTGATCTTGCCGGGAAGGGACTGCAAAGGTTAAGGCAGTATTCCTGGGAAGAGACAGCCTACGAAACACTTGCTATTTACAGGGAAGTTAAAGGCGAAAAAGCGGTTGACGGCTACAAACAGTTAATCGAGAGTCTCGATAAAAAGGCCTATCATAAATTCTTTTTATCCGGCGCGCCGGAGGAGAAAGAAAGAGTAAAGAGAACGCTCGCGCGGCTCAAAGTGGGCAGCCAGCTTGAAAAAAAAGCCGCGGACCTTTATCCTAATATCTTACTCAATAGTTCTCTGGATCTTGTATTTCTCGGCCGGATGTTTTATCTGTCGGGAGACACCAAATATCTCAAGCGGTTCGAAGAGGAGTTTGACCGGTTTACCGGCGAATATAAAAATGACTATGATATTTTAAATATGCTCTTCTCCTATGGCTATTTTAAGGATGCGGGCCCGGAGAACGGGATTAAGAGAAGGTTTTTACAGTTAATTGTTAAATATGTAAAAGAACATCAGGCCGCTCCCGCAACCGCCTTAGAAAAGACGGTCTTGCATGCGATAGGCCTTTTCATGCCTTTCCTTTATAAAGCGCCCGAAGGGGCAGAGGATTTGCTGAAAACACTGGCAGGTGCCGCGGGCAAGGATGGGCTTACGGGCGTAGCCAGGCCGGAAGAAAATCTGGCACTGCTGGAAACATTAACTGTTAATTTAGTCCTCGCCAGATTGAAAAAGAAAACGAACACGGAGGATATCCGGTTTCTCGTTAACAGTCTTTTTGATTTTGTTTTTAAATTTTCGAGACCTGACGGAGCCTATGATGAAAGGTTTACGGTTTCCCCGCTAAACGGCCAGGCCCCGGACCTGGAGTATATCAAATACCTGAAATTTCTCTATGAAGAAGACTGGCGAAATGTGTCGGAGTTAAAAGGCCCGTATATTGTGGATTATATCTTTTCCGGCGCGCCGTTTGAACCCGAAGAAAGCGACCTTAAGCCCGGAATCTTTAAACCCGATCTGGAGTCTGCCGGTTTTCCTAATAATAAGTTCTATATTATGAGAAACAAAGAGGCACGGGTTACCACGGGTATTTTTAATATTACTTTCCTGAAAGACGGGGCGGAAGTGCTCGCTAACCCGGAAAAATATTTTATGCTGGACGACGGCCTTATTACTTACGATAAGAATCTTGAAACGGCGCTCTGGGTGGCCGGCCGCGAGTATGACTTTCTCGATGCCGACTATGAGTTGACCCCCTCCGTAAGACACCGTATCCAGTATTTCTTTCACAAGAAAAACAGCGCGCTTATAATCAGGCATAAATTCTCGGGAGTGGAAGAGCATGCCGTCACCTTGAAGTTTTGCACGCAAAAAGAAGCCGTGAACGCGCCTCTTGCCGGGTATGATAAACAGTTTGTGAGAGACATTATAAATAAATTCACCAAAGCAAATAAAACAGAACAGGCCTTTTTGAAACTAAACGGTGAGGAGACGATTGCCGCCTCAATAAACAACGGTAAACACACGCTTTTACCCCTGCTGAATACCAATTTGAAAGTCGAAATACAAAATGGCTGCGTAATCTACACCGCCAACCTGCTGCTTCCGAATGAACTTGTTTTTATGGTTTATTAACGGCGCGGAACCGGGAGCCAAAGAATATATGTTTGCGAGAACGGGAAAAATGTGTATTTTAAAAGTTTTAAAACATACGCCGCCGGTTTTCTGCCTGTTCGCATTATTCTTATGTTTTAGCGGAAAAATGCCTGCGGAAATCGTAATTGAAACGGCTTTTAATAACGGGCATATAGGCCAATATCAGATTCTTGAACCGGATACCGTAAAAATCGGGCCGCTGAGTTATCATAAAGAGATCTGGTTCAATTTCAGGATAAAAGGCGTAAAGGATAAAAAAATAAACTTTATCCGGGAACGCACCATAGGTAAAGAGACCCGGGATGTGAGAAGTTTTTTTGGCGGGGATGATACCTGCGTCTATATCTCTTATGACGGGAAGAGTTATCAGGTGGCAGAGATTACCTGTGAGCCCGGGGATAAGAGTACCTTTAAGGCTTCAAGTTTTACGGGCAGTTACCTCCAAAAGTGGTCGTACACTTTTAAAGAAGATTCCGCAATAGTCAGTTACTCTCCGGTGTATACAAATGAACGCCTCGAATTATTGGCTAAAGAATTAAGTACTAATCCTTACGTGAAAATCGAGAGTCTGGGAAATTCCCCGTATAAAAAAAGGCCGGTTTATTGTTTTAAAATAACCGATTATAGAGTTGATGACCGGGAAAAGAAAGGGGTGGTGATTCTCGGCCGGGGCGATGATTGCTGGGAGGTTTCCTCTTCTACCTACGGGCCCGAAGGGATGCTAAGGTATTTAACCTCAGAGGCTCCTGCTTTAGATGAACTAAGAAAGAAGACAGTTTTTTATATCTTTCCGATAATAACCCCGGACGGCGTAGACCTGGGCTGGTCCCACTATCCGCTGGATGTGAAGTGCTCGGATTTTTTATCTTTTGGCTGGGCCTGGCAGTTAGACCCGCCTTTGCCGGAAGTAAAAATAATAAAAGAGTATTTTGTGAATCTAAAAAATGCGGGGTTGAAAATAGATCTTGCTTTCAGAGTTCACGGGGTCGGAGCCAGTGTCACCGGTGCCGGCGGAAGAATCGGCTGCGAGCTTAAATCAAAAAACAGCAGGGCAGCCAACGAAGCTCTTGAAGAATTAGACAGGTGTATAGTGGGCTTTCAGCCCTGGGTCCAGCCGCATATGGCGGAAGACCATCCGGAATATGACACGAAAACGGCGAGTGTTTTTCTCCGGGAACTTTTTCCGCAAGTGCTTACAAATCATTTCCATCTGGCCTGCGGCTTTGCGCTTAATTCAAAACGCAGAATCGAGGCGTTTAAAATAAATACCGAGGAGAGTGTTTTTTTCAGGCAGGAAGACCATCTTCAGCACGGAGAAATGACGGTCCGGTCCCTCGCAAAATACTACGGACTCAAACAAGGTGACGCGGCACCCTTTCTTCTGGGCGCGAATATTGATAAAAACTATGGAAAAAAAGGAGTGGAAGTCACCTTCCGGGTATATTATTTTGATATAAACGGCAGGCCGCCCGAAGTTGTAAATGTGTTTATCGGCGGGAAAAAGTATGAAATGACCAGGTCTGAAAATTCAAAGGAATTAAAACTGACGGCGCAGCAAAAGAAATACGGCTTAACGGAGCAGGGCGGGAAAAATGTATTGCCTGTACCGTTTGAGTACAAATTAAAATTGGAGGGAAATACTAACGATTATTATTTCACGGCTTCTAACGGGAAAAGAGAAAGGAAAGTGCCTGAAGAAGATTATTTATTCCCGGGGCCGTTTTTAACTCAGTAATTCCTGGAACAGGAATATATTAATGCCGTATTTTCTCCTAATCCGCTATATGAAAGCCGGCTGTACGAATTAAAAGTAATTGAATTTTAAATAAGGAAATAGTAAAGTAAGCAAAGACGGAGGAAAAACCTTTAAAAGTTTTAGCGGATTTTATCCGGCAGAGGCTACGCTTTTCAAATGTTGTGACCGGTTGGGAGCATTAACTTGGGCGTTTTATCCTAAACATGCAGCTCTCTTAATGAGGAGGTTTCAAAATGAAGAAAACATTTGCAGTTGTCGTGCTGACCGTTGTCTTCACCGTTTCCGGCTTTGCTCAAGTGCAGACGGAAAAAGGTGTAACAAAAGGGTCTTCAGGGCGGGCACAGTGCGATTCTACAAGTTACGAACTTTCCTTGCATGATTTCTTTTCCAAGAATCTCATTCCGGTCTTTAGAATTAACACCTTTATGTTTGCGGCTAACTATAAAATGACTGATTCCTCGAGGAAATTTGCGGCAGATTTTGGGCCTTTCTTCTGGTTGTCTGATGGAAACTATGATCTTGGTTTAAGAGCCTCCGGCTATTATTACTTTGCACCGGATCAAGCAATTAGAGTTTACGCTGCAACTACGGGAGGCGGGGCCTTAAGCCTTGCGGCGAACGGAAAGGCAAATCTATTTATTGAATTAAAGCTCGGGGTGGAAACAACAATAAATGAAATAGAGGTATTTGGCGAAGTTGGGACAGGTTTGAGCACACGGGCAAATAATATAAATTTGATGCTAAACGCCGGGGCCAGGTATTATATCTTTTAAAGAAGCGGTGGAAAGAGCATTGGAATAATCACTCCGGTTTAAACAAGCGCTATAGATATATTTTTAAGGCGCCGGCCGGTCCTGCATTTATCTGATACCTGAATGAAATTACAGAAAGAGACGGATGCCCTTCTTTTCTTTAAACTATCGCCTCCTTTTTTTTCTTTTTTCGCGAAGTTCCTGCTTCTCTTTCTGCTTTACCCCGGTATTACGGAGTTATGCTTTGTATTAAAAAGGGTTATGTGGTATAATATATGTCATAAAAATCAAAATTTAAGAGGACAGGACGATAAATGACAGAAAGTATAAAAAGCACGATAATATTTGCTGTGATTGCTTTCTTTTTTGTTTCACCGGGGTTTGCTTTTGCCTCTGATAAAATATCCGATATTCCCGAGAAATCAGAACTTACCGAAAAAGTCCAATATGCGCTCGCCTCGAAGCTTTACTCTGTGGAGGATAATAAAAAAAATGCCTTTTACGAGTATAGAAAGTTTATAAAACGCTTCCCCCGTTCAGACAAAGCGCCCCAGGCGCAGTTCATGCTCGGTGAAGCTCTCTTTTTTGAATCAGCCAGGACCTTCTCCCAGAAAATAATTACGGACCTAAAATTAACAACGGAAGACGAGGATAAAGCCGCGGTACTCAGCGGAGAAATTCCTTTTGTGCCGACTTTTGATAATGCGATAGAAGAGTATAGAAAAATTGCCGGCTATCCTTCAAATGAAGTAAGCGATGATGCGCTCTTCCGGATCGGGGAGTGCTACTACAATAAAGGCAGTTATGAAAAGGCTATAGAGGCCTTCAAGGAACTGACCGGCAATTATGCGGATTCATATTTTAAGAGTGAAGCGATTTACAGCACGGCCCTCTGCCATATGGCGCGGGGAAAGTGGGTTGAGGCAGGTAATGTCCTGGTGCAACTCGGAGCGATGTATCCTGCTTATAATAAGAGCCTCAAAGTTCAGTTTGGGCTCGGGATTGTGGCCTATTACAAAAAAGATTTTCAGGGAGCTCTGGAAAAGCTTAAGGAAGTAAAGACAGCGGACGGTTATTTTTTTGCCGGGCAGTGTCTGGACAAGCAGGGCAAAGGTTTTTCTGCCATAGTAAATTATAAGAAACTACTTCTTGAATTTCCCGGGAGCGAGTATGCGGAGAAGGCTTCTTTTTCCATACCTGAATCTTTCTATTACTCAAAAGATTATGCTTCGGCGATCTACGCTTACAAAAAGCATCTTGAACAATTCCCTAAGAGCCCTTATAAACCGTACGCTTCTTATAAAATAGGCTGTTCCTATTTCTTTCAGAAAAATTATGATGAGGCTATCAAGATATTTGACGAGGTGGGAAAAACCTCCCCCGAGAATGAAGTAGCTCCGCTTTCTGCCTACCTGATGGCTGAAGCTTTAAGAAAACAAAATAAGATAAGCGAAGCAAAAGTAAAATACGGCAGTGTTGTGAGCTTGTTCGGTACTAATGAAGTGGCGCCTTCTGCACAGTACAAGATTGGCTGGTGTTTTTACAAGGAAGGGGCCTATTCTATGGCTTCGGGCGCATATCTCCAATTTGACAAAGATTTTGGCCGGCATGAACTCCTTCCTTATGTATTTTATATGATGGCCAATAACTATTATAAGCAAAAGAAATATGCAGAGGCTTCCTCCTATTACGGGCTGGTGCTGGATAAACTGCCGTCTACAAATCTTTACGAGGCCTCGCTTTGTCTTTTAAATAACAGTGAATATGAACAGCATAAATTTGACCAGATAGTCACCAACTACCAGTATATAGTAAACAACCTCAAACCTTCTGATAATGTCTGGCGGGCCCGTACTCTGCTTTACGGGGCGGATGCTTATTTCAGGACAGGACTTTATAAAGAAGCTCAAATGGCTTTTGAGCTGGTTAGACGGGATTTTAAGAATACCGCCGAAGCGATGCAAGCCCTGTCGGGTATTTCTTATGTCGCCGGTGCCACAGGGAAATATGAGGTAGCCGAGAAAGAAATAAAGAAAATCCTTGAGACCATTAGCGCAGACGAAACAAAAGATTCTAAAGATAAGATGGTTCTGCAATCGCAGTTTCAAATTGCCAATAATCTGTTTAATCAGAAAAAGTATCTGGAAGCACTGGATATTTACGAGAAGTACGCCAAAGAAAATCCTGAGAGTTCCCTAACCCCGGAGGTAATATACCGGAGCGGGCTCTGCTACTACCGGCTGGAATATTACAGTTCAGCAATCAAGTCCTGGGAAATGCTCGTCGAGAAGTATAAAACCGACAAGAAAGCGCCGGAAGCCCTTTTTCAGGTAGCCGACACCTATTTCCGGGCCCAGAAATATATTGAGGCGGTAGCCGCCTTTAGAAAATTGACGGCCGACTATCCCGAAACAAAATGGGTGAAAGAAGCCCAGCTTAGGGTGGGACAAAGTTATTACAATGCGAAAGATTACGACCTGGCAATAAAAGAATATAAAAAATATCTGGAAACCTGCCAGGATGATTCGCAGGTGGCGGAGGCCGTTGAGGCCCTTGAAGCTGCGGTAAAGAAAAAAAGAGAAGCTGCGCAAACAGCCCCTGTCGCGACCGCGGAAAAAAAGAACCCCCTCCCCGCGCCCCAGGATAATACGGTCGCCGAATATATAGATATTTTAAGAGCCGTGCTCGTTAAATATCCGGTTTCCAAGTTCGCCGGTGAAGTGCAGTTTAAAATAGGGAAAAAGTACTACGACGAAAAACAGTACGCCAATGCGGCAAAGGACTTGGTCAAATTGATCACGGATTATTCGGAAACTGCTTCCGCCGGCGCGGCGCATTTTTATCTTGCGGAATCCTACTATAAACTGCAGAACTATGAAGAAGCTCTGGGGGCTTACGGCAGGTATATAAAGAATTTTCCCGGTGAAGAATTTATTATTGACGCGCTCTTTCACTCGGCCACTTCAAATTATAATTTGAAAAAATTTCCGGAAGCGGTGGAATCCTACAAGGAAATACTGAAAGGTTTCCCGGCCTCGGAGTTCGCTTCTGCGGCGATGTTTAATATGGCGCTGGCTTATAAAAAGGCGAATTTGCTGGAGGAGGCGGCCCGGACTTACATTGATTTCAATACGAAGTATCCGGCGGACCAGAATTCGCTTCCTGCCCTCCTGGAAGCGGCAAGTATTTTCCAGAAGCGGCAAAATTATGAACTGGCAGTGGAAACCTACAAAAAATATCCTATGAAGGCCGGCGATGACGCGAGTCTCGATGTTCAGTTTCAAATAGCAGACGGCCTGCTGAAACAGGAAAAGAATGAAGAGGCAGAAAAAGAACTCCGGAAACTCCTGGAAATGCAGCCAAAAGCCAATGCTTCCCGTCTTACCGGCCTGGCCAAGCTTGCGGAGTTTTGTGAAGCCGGAGGCAAGTTCGAAGAAGCCATAAAGGTCTATAGTGATATTATTCAAAACGCCGGCAAAGACGAGTGGTCAAATGCCGCTAAACTGCGGGTTGAGTCCATAAAATTACAGATAAAAGAAAAGCAGAAGACTTCTAAATAGCCGTCAGAAAAAGATACCGGGCGCAGGCAGAAACCTGCGTTTTATAAAACTTTATCGGAGGGATTGATGAATATCAGTATTCTGGAAGTATTCAAGTCAAGTTTTACGCTGGTGATACTGCTTCTTTGTTCCGTGCTCGCGCTTGCAGCTTCGATTGAGAAGTGGCTGTACCTGAGAAAATGCCGTCTTGATGCCGGAGTCTTTATGAAAAAAATAGAGACCTTTCTTGAGAAATCCTGTTTTGAAGACGCCCTGACGCACTGTACCAAACACCCGGCCCCGCTTTCTCATGTCATAAAGATCGGAATAATAAACAGAAAGAAAAATAAAGAAGATATTAGCGAGCTAATGGAATCCGCCAAGATGGAAGAAAGGATAAAAATGGACGGCTGGCTCGGTATTTTGGGTACGCTGGGAAATGCGTCTCCGTTTATAGGTCTTTTTGGTACGGTAGTCGGGATTATTAAAGCTTTTGAGGATCTGGCAAAATCGGGTTCAGGCGGTCCGGCTATAGTTGCTGCCGGTATAGCCGAAGCTCTGGTTGCTACCGCCGGGGGTCTGGTGGTGGCCATTCCCTGTGTTGTGGCTTTCAATTTTTTCCAGCGCAAAATAAAAGTTATGAATGTCGAAATTGATGTAGCCATGAAGCGCTTGCTGGTTTACCTGAACAAGTAGAAGGAGAAAAAATGGCGGTTAAGGTCGAAGAAAACGATTCTCCGATAACAGACATAAATGTAACGCCCCTCGTGGATGTTTGCCTGGTGCTGGTTATTATTTTCATGGTGACCGCTAATTTTATAATGCAAGCCGGCATAAATCTGACTCAATCGGCGGCCGGGGCCTCCGTCGGGAAAAAGTCTGCGGAAGAAAATGTAAATATTATTCTTACGGCGGATAACCGTTTAATGTTGAACGGGCGCGAAGTACAAAGAACAGAGCTGATGCGCGAGCTCACTGTGAGTATTTCGAAAAGCAAGGACAAACTGGTGACTATCACGGCGGATAAAAAGAACCTGGTCGAGCAGGTCGTGGAAGTAATGGATGCCTCCAAGCAGGCGGGCGCGCTTAAACTTTCCGTGCTGAAGAAAATACAGGAGTAATTTATGGCAATGCAGAGCGATAGTGAAGAAGAAATAAACAGTATAAATGTGACCCCGCTTGTGGATGTCTGTCTGGTGCTGGTCATTATTTTTATGGTCACTGCGCCGATGATGGTGCAGCCTAATATGGCCGTGGTTTTACCCAAAGCTTCCACCAAGGAAGGCGAAAACAAAGAAAACATAACCATTTCCATAAGCGACAAAGGGGAATGGGCTATAAACCAGGACATTATAGGCAAAGAAAAAGTTGCCGAGCGTCTTCTAAAATTGATGAAAAAAAGCAAAGATAAATATATAGTGATTAGGGCGGATAAAGCAGCCGCCTGGGGCTCTGCTGAAGAGGCAATGTCTATGGCAAAGAAAGTCGGAGCAAAATATGCTCTGGCAACCGAGCAAAAAAGGTAAAATGTTTTGAAAAGCAGAATGAAGTTTTCATTTATTATAAGTTTGAGCTTACATATTGTGCTTCTGTCTGTTTTTGGCTATTTTTCCGTTAAAAACAAGCAAAATAAAGCTTTTATTACCGACATAGAAATTGTTGAGCCTATGGTCTTGAAAGCACCCCCGGTCCTGACCGAGGAAAAACCGAAAAATATCTGGGAATTTATGAAGATGGCTTTGCCCGTGTTAAAAAAACCGGAACCTTTGAAAGAAGAGAAACTGCTGGATATAGCAAAGAAAGATATTGAGAAGGCGCTTGAGGTAGAAAAGAAACTTGTGGATAAGAGCGACCCGCTTTTCAAGAAGACGGATGCGCTTAAGTTTAAAGAACTGCAAAAAGACAAGGATTACAAGCTCGCAGAAATTATGAAGTCGATGGACACGAAGAAACTTAAGGAACTGGTGGACCAGGAAAGAAGGATTACGGAGAAAGGCGAACCCCTGGCGAGAAAAAGTGATACCCTCAAGTTTGAAGAAGTCGGTATGAAACGCGCAGAAAATATTAAAGAGATCGTCGCCTCGGAAAAGAAAGTTGACGAGCAGCGCCTGCGGGAACTTACACCGGCGGAACTGTTAACGGACAAGAAGGCGGCTCCGGAAAAAAACACAAAATCCGTAAGTCTCGGAATAAATCTTAAAGCCCGGGTCAAAGATGACAGCAAGATAAAAGAAGTTATAGGCACGGATGAAGAGCGAAAGAAGGTAAGGGAATATCTGGCGCTTGAGGAAAAGTTGGTGGAAAAAGTACAGGCGCGGCCGGTCTCAAACGGCAGCGGAGATAAACCTGCCATCGGTTACGGGGGCGGCGGTATCAGCCTGAAACCCGAAGAGCTTAAAAGAATGGAAAACAAAGTCAGCATTGCGCCCGTTAGGAAGTTTGAGAGCGCGGCTGTGCAGGAGAAAGCAGAAGCCAGCAAGGCGGCGGTAGAACTCGTCGGACCTTTACAGGGCCGGGGTATTAAATATTCCGCGATGCCTAAGTATCTGGAGTGGATGCGGGAAAAAGGTATAACCGCGGATGTATCCGTAAAATTGTTTGTGGCGCCGAACGGCGCGGTAAGGGACGATATGTCGGTCGAACGGACCTCCGGCTATGCGGAACTGGATAAGCTGGTAATGTCGGTTTTGAAAACCTGGCAGTTTGAAGCGCTTTCAAACGGGGCCAAACAGCAGGAACAGTGGGGCGTCATAACTTTTAGATTTAAACTGAAATCATAAGGAGAAGTAAAATGAAGAATATTATAATAGTCACCATCCTGACGGCCGTATTTATGGCTCCTAACTTAGCTCAAACGCAGACGGCTAAACCTGAGGTGACCGGGGAAGCAAGGAAAAGCGAAACCGCCTCGCCGGAGAAGAAGGCTTCCGGAAAACTCGAGGATGTAACGGTCACCGCCGAAGATAAGTTTAAAGTAAAAAGCGAGAAACCGTTTCTGGAATTAAATATGGATATTAACGAGCCGGTGCTTTCTACCATAGAGACGGAGAATAAGTTTCTCGAAAAATCCCCGGATTTTTCGGAATTAAAAAACACTCTTCCGAAAATGCTTTCTACCCGGCTGGTGGCCGCGCCTTATCTGGATTATTTTATTAAAGAACCCGTTGCTATTTTTAACTTGAAAGAAGCAGGCTTTAAAACTTCAAAATGGGACCTGATTATTACAGATTATAACGGCAAGGTTTTTAAGAAGTTTGCGGGCAAAGGTCCCGGGCCGGAAAAAATTGAATGGAGCGGAAGAAATAGCGCCAATACGGTAATGAAGGTGGGCAATCCGTATTCCTATATGCTAAATCTTTTGAATTCCGAAGGCAATCCGCGTACGGTCATAGGTGCGCCTTTTACCGTCAATCAACTGGTGCATCAGGAGGCTGACGGGTTATATCTTTCCGTGACCAGAAAGAAAATATTTGACCCGGAAAAGGAAAAGACAAAGATTCTTGAAGAAGGCGCTCCCACACTTCTGGAAATATTAAATTACCTGAAAGACATGTCTACGCTTCCGGTAAGAGTGGAAGTTTACGGTGAAGACGCGCTTACCGCCGGCTTGCAGGCAAAAGAGCTGGCAAAGCATTTTACCGACACACTGGTCTTAACTGAAAACAGCATTAAGTATAACGGTAATGAAACGGGTCTTGAAGATTTCCGGATAGATGTTATAATAAAAAACAGAGCGGAAGTTGGTTCGGAGCTTAACTTCAAGGAAGTTGTCCCGGGGAATGAGAATATAAAGCCTGAAAAAAAATCCCTCCCGGTTAAGGCCGAGCCGGTCCGTATGAATGTCGAAGTCTCCCTGTACGATTTTATTGCCAAGAGCCTGACGACCCAGGCCTTTAGAATTAACACCCTGCTTTTGGCCGGTAATTACAAAATGACGGATGCCTCTAAGAATTTTGCGGCAACTTTCGGGCCTTTCTTTTGTTTGGCCGAAGGAAATAATAATCTTGGTCTAAGAGCCAGCGGCTATTATTATCCTTTCCCTGATGACACCCTGAATGTTTATGCTTCAGCCTTAGGCGCCGGGGCCTTAAGTCTTGCGAACGGAACGCTCTTTTCTTTCGGTGAAGTCAAACTGGGTATTGAAACAAAAATAAGCGAGATAGAAATATTTGGCGAGGTGGGAACGGGTCTGAATACTTCAGGTAGTGCGACAAATATTCTGGCAAGCGCCGGTGTCAGATATTACTTCTATCCGAAGAGTACACCGGAGGCGGCGGCTAAAGATGCGGCTGCAGATAATAATAAAGCAAAATCTGCAAATAAACAGGCTTCGGGCGGTCTGGAAGTGGACCGCATTAACTTCGAAATCTCTTTGCACGATTTTATTGCCCGGAGTCTCAATCCGGCTTTTAGAATTAACACCCTTTTTCTGGCGGCTAATTACAAAATGACCGATTCCTCAAGAAAGATTGCGGCAGTTTTCGGACCTTTCTTTTCCAGGGCTGAAGGAGATAATGATCTGGGCTTAAGAGCCGGAGGCTATTATTATCATGCCCCCGATGAAGCCTTTAATCTTTATGCCTCAATTTCGGGAGGCAGCGCCTTAAGTCTCGTGAAGGGCACCGCCTACATATTTGGCGAGTTCAAGCTCGGGCTGGAAGTAAAAATAGATGAAATAGAATTATTCGGGGAAGCCGGAGCGGGTTTAAAAACAGGCAATAAAAACATAATCACGGTTCTCAACGCGGGCGTAAGATATTATATCTTTTAAATAAGCAAGGGAAACTATAAAAGAGTAGCCCCGGGCTTATTGAATATTTTTGAAATGAAATCTCTCCACTTCAGGCTTTACCTGAATAGCCTATATTCCTATTAGTAAATCAGTTCATCTGCACTTAGTCCCCCATTATACAAAACTCCGGTTAAAGAAGTGCTTCCAATTTTATATAGATTTACTCTTGACAGCATACACTACTGTATGCTATACTTTATATAAATACATACACTATTGGACCAGAGGAGCATACAGATGATAGAAAACGAACTCAAAGAAAGGGAAGTGGAAGCGCTTAAACAGATAAGGAGTTTCTATATAAGTAACGGGGAGTTTCCATCAGTCAGAAAGCTTAGCGCGCTTCTTAAGTACAAGTCACCCCGGTCAACTTTCTTGCTTATACAGAAGATTGTCGAAAAAGGCCTGATTTTGAAAGATAAGGAAGGTAACTACGAACTCAGAAATGATCCAGCAGATTTACAGAGCGAAAGCACCGTGGATATTCCTCTTATCGGTTCTGTTGCCTGCGGGGCACCCATACTTGCTGAACAAAATTTTGAAGCCATGGTTCCGGTTTCCCAAAAACTGGTTTCCCCGGGAAATAAGTACTTTTTTGTAAGAGCCCGCGGTGATAGTATGAATCTGGCAGGGATAAATGACGGTGATTTTGTGCTTATCCGGCAGACCGCCACCGCTAAAAACGGTGATGCCGTCGTGGCCCTTATTAATGATGAAGCCACGATAAAACAGATACAATATGAAGACAATTATGTTATTTTAAAACCTAATTCTTCAAGCAAAAAACATATGCCGATAATTCTCTCAAGCGAGTTTCAGATTCAGGGCGTTGTTGTTTCCGCGATTCCCAAGATTTTTTAGGAAGCGGCGCAATTCCCTGTTTTTCTTTGATTTTTGGGCAGTTTTAAGTTATAATTATTAACTAAGTAATATCTCAAGGGGGAGGCAAAATATTTATGAGTACAGATAAAGAGAAAGCAATAGATTTGGCACTGGCACATATCGAGAAGCAGTTTGGCAAGGGAGCCATAATGCGGCTCGGTGATATGGCCACAGTAAAGGATATAAAGGTAATTCCGACAGGTTCAATAGCCATTGACCTGGCGATCGGCATCGGGGGCGTTCCGAGGGGCAGAGTCGTAGAGATTTACGGCCCGGAGTCCTGCGGTAAGACGACCCTGTCTTTGCAGATCATAGCGGAAGCACAGAAGGCGGGCGGGGCGGCTGCTTTTATCGATGTAGAGCATGCACTGGATCCGGCCTATGCCAAAAAACTCGGAGTAGACCTGGAAAAACTTCTGGTCTCCCAGCCTGATTCCGCGGAACAGGCTCTTGAAATATGTGAAACACTTGTGCGAAGCGGCGCTGTTGATGTGGTGGTACTTGACTCAGTCGCGGCGCTTTCACCCAGAGCTGAAATAGAGGGAGAGATGGGCGACTCGCATATGGGTCTTCAAGCCAGGCTTATGTCCCAGGCGCTTAGGAAACTTACGGCAGTTATTAGCAAGACCAAGACCTGCGCTATATTCATTAACCAGATCAGAGAAAAAATAGGCGTTATGTTCGGCAGTCCGGAAACCACTCCCGGCGGCCGCGCTCTTAAATTCTACTCCTCCGTCAGAATAGATATGCGGAGAATTGAGTCCATCAAGAATGGTACAGATAATATCGGCAACCGGGTCAGGGTGAAGATAGTAAAAAACAAGGTTGCCCCGCCGTTTAGGGAAGCCGAAGTGGAAATATATTTTGGCGAAGGCATATCAAAAGAAAGCAGTCTGATAGAAGCTGCGGTTAACTTTAATGTCATTGAAAAGAGCGGCTCCTGGTTTAATTATGGCGCCGAGAGGATAGGCCAGGGTAAAGATAATGTAAGGGATTACCTGCGGGCAAATCCTAAAGTTGCGGTCGAAATTGAAGGTAAGGTCCTGGAAAAAGCAGGCCTCACCGATAAAAAACCGGAACCAAAAGATGCGGCCTGTGAAAAACCGGTAAAGGCTGAGGCTCATGCAAAGTCTGAAAAACCGGAAATCCAGAAGGCAAAAGGCAAGTAATGAAAAGCTTTTCCAAGAGCGGGATTTTTAAGGACTATGCCAGCATTGCAGATATAGTCGTTGATTCTCTCCGCATTTTCTCTGAATTTAAAATTGAATTTGAAAGTTTTAAAAAAGAGAAAAAATTCAATTTCGGCAGGATAGATACGCTAGAGAAGGAGCTTTTTGTTCTGAAGGATGCGACCCACGCTCTCTTTCGCGCGGAGTCAGCCGAAAAAAAAGAGATCAAAGAAACCGACCTCTATGATTTGATAATTAGTTCTATTTTCCATGAGATGCTCCATCTCAAGGAATATATTTATATCCTTGACAAGTATGAGCCCAGCTTTAGTATTCTGGAAAAGAAGCTTGAGGACAGAGAGCTTGAACATTTCAAGAAGGATTTTTTAAGGCATAGCCGGGAGATGGTCGGCGAGGCCAAGCTGGGTTTACCTTTAAAGGTACAGGGTATTAATGAACTGGTGGACGATGCTATTATGCATCTGGGGCAAATTATCAAGGTTAATTCCTTTAACAGCCATCTGCTCAGGTCCATTTATGTCTCCAGGAATCTCGTGGAAACTATCTACGGGGAGAACGGTCTTGAGATACTTTATGATTTAATCTATGAAGGGGGCTGGATAGAAGGCTATTTTCTGGTGGCAGAAAGTTTTGAAAAAAGCGGTTTTTATGAGGAAACAGCGGAAATTTTAGTTAATATTATAAGCCGTGCCGAAATGCTCGATAAAGAACATAAACAATACAAAACGCACCGTGATTTTATTGAAAGATCCAGGCTGGAGCTTAAATCCCTTAAAGAAAAAATGGGAGAAGCATGAGATTGGGTTTTTCTTTTGGTTCTCTAGTTTTTGGTTGCTTGATTCTCCTCCTGGGAGTATCCCTGCTTTTTGAGGCTATTTTTTGTGTTTCTGTACCGTTACCGGTTTTCATAGGGATAATTCTAATCCTTGCAGGTGTCAGGATAATTTTGAGAAGAAAGCAGTGTAAATAGGAAATGGAAGCGTATTAATATATCCGGAATTTAAACCGGTTAAGTTGAAAAGCACCGTTATCTGTGGAAATTTTTTTTGGAGGGAGGAAATGAAAATGGGTTTTCTTTTTTCCGGGGTTTTTTGGGGGATAGTTGTCGTAGTTTTGGGAATTCTTTTGATTCTTAAAGCCTTGGGGCTTCAAATTCCTATCGGGAAAGTATTTTGGGGAATGTTATTCATTTATGCCGGCATAAGTATTATTTTCTGGTCTTTCGGCGGCTGTAAAAATAAACAGGGCCGGATGATGTATAACGATTTTAAAATAGAAGCAGACGGAAAACAGGATAATTATTCCATAATCTTTGGCTCAGGTGACATAGACCTGACAAAAATTGAGGTTAAAGAAAAAACGGTAAAGGTCCGGGTCTCCGCCGTCTTTGCGGAAGGATACATAAGATTAAATCCTGATGTTCCGGCAAAAGTATTTGTAACCTCGGCTTTCGGCGGCGCGGTAACCCCGGATAAAACTGATGTTGCGTTTGGAAGTTATACTTATAAAAATGAAAAATACAAAGAGGGTGCCAATTACCTTAATGTTGAAGTGCATGTGGTGTTTGCCGGGCTTAAGATAATTGAAGAGGTTCCCCCAAAGGCAGAAAATAAAAAATGAATTTAACCTTTATCGGGATGGCCGGAGCAGGCAAGAGTTATGTAGGCAAAGCCCTGGCCCGTAAGCTTAAGTACAGATATCTGGATTTCGATCTGGAGCTGGAAAAAAAATTCGGAAAAACCTTAAAAGAACTTATTGAACAGCACGGCGAAAGCGGCTTTATCAAACGCGAAGAAAAAGTTGTCATCAAGCATACCCGGGAAAAAGACACTATATTTTCTCCCGGCGGCAGTATTATCTATTCCACAAACGCCATGCGGCATTTACGGAGACATTCCCTGGTTGTCTATCTGGATGTGCCGTTTTCGGTCATCTCCGGCAGAGTCAAGAGTATTATCGACCGGGGAATAATAAGACGCAGGGCCCGCACTTTGAAAGAGGTTTATGAACGGCGGAAAACCCTGTATAAAAAATACGCGCATGTGACTATCAAATGCGGCCGGAATATTCCTTTAAAGAAAGTTATCAAAGCTGTATTCTGACAGACTGCTGAAAAACAATATAATGGACATTGAGCAGTCTGTCACCTCGCCCTTTGACCTCAAATGGCGGGTAACAGACTGCTGAAAAACAAAAATAATGGACATTAATCAGTCCACCTACGGTGAGATCTCGCCTTAAAGCGGATCCACCTATGGTGAGATCTCGCCTTAAAGCGGATCCACCTATGGTGAGATCTCGCCTTAAAGCGGATCCACCTACGGTGAGATCTCGCCTTAAAGCGGATCCACCTACGGTGAGATCTCGCCTTAAAGCGGATCCACCTACGGTGAG
>CAIYPD010000107.1 GCA_903928075.1 Candidatus Firestoneibacteriota bacterium | reverse complement strand
CGGCAGGGGCCAACTAAGTCCGGCGGCCTTTGCTCTACGCAGATACTCCTGCACCGTAGTTTTTCCGATTCCGCAGGCCTGTTTTATTTCCCTTTGCGACTTCTTTAGACCATACCTAAGCCGCATTACTTCTTTGATCATTCTCATGTTCATCCTCCGTTGTGCCATATTGTGTTCCATCCTTTTGGGCTGAATTTTACACAATTATGGCAGATTGGGAGGATTATGCCGGTCTTTTTCTGTTGAATTGACCGTTTCCTAAGATTATACTGATTTTAGGCTGCTTTTTGCCGGTCGTCATGACCGGAATAGGTGGTCGTCATGGAGCGGAATCAGTGGTCGCCTTGCACCGGAATGGGTGGTCGTCATGCACCGGATTTTACACTTTTCAATTGACGCTTCCAAACGGAACTCTGGACGCAGCTCTTTTACAGCGGTTTTATAAAACGGAAGGGATGGCACCCAAAAGTAAAGACGGGCATATTTTTTTCTTTCCCGGGGATGCTCTTATTTCGCTGCTTGAAAAGACGGGCTTTAAAGTGGTACAAGCCAGGACTTGCAGTATTCCCCGGGGGCTCAAAGTTTCAGGAATTTTACACTTAAATAAAGACTGGAAAGAAGCTTACCGCATTACAAAGGCCAAAGAGCAGCCGGAATTTAATCCTGTCCAAAGAAAGAAACATTCCGGCTTATATTATTCCTACCGGCACTTTATTAATAATTCTAAGAATCTTCCCGGACTTTATTCTTTCGGACTGGACTATCTTTTTTTTGCCGTAAAGTAGATTTCATTAATAACCTTTCTCTTTAAATTCCACTTTAATCCCGTCATAAGCTGCAATATCTTTCCAGTTAATCGTTACCTTTTTGATCCACTTTGAATTTTTTGTAATACTTATTATCGCTTTAAATTTATCCAGGGGCGGGGTATCCATATCAATATTTAAGATTGCAGTTTTTTCGTCGTAGACGCACCTGTAAACTTTAAACCAGGAATTAGTCTTAATGGAGTTTAATATGGGGTTTGAAGGCCAGTTAGAAAGTTGAATCTCTATCTTCCGTAAGGTATTTGAGGATAAAGTTACATCCGTGGTGGAATTTGAGTTTTGCGGGATGGCCGCAACAAGCGCGCCGGGCTTGGAGACGGGCACCACATCGGCCTCAGGTATATATAGAAGCCTGGTGTTGACCGGCTGACCGTCTAAAAGTATCTTGTCTATATATTTGCCCTCATGCGAATAAAAGATGTCCAGATAATTGCCCTTATATCTCAGATTATAGATATTTCTAAATTTGTAAAGGTCTAAGGGTTGAAGACAAAGATTTCCTCTGGTAAAATCCACCCCGCTGCTCTTAAAATACATATCCACAAAGGTCATAACTTCATAAACAGATCTTTCTTTGTAATACTGGGTAAAGGGTAGTTCTTTTTCAAAGAAGGCGGGAATTAAACCTTTTATATCAAATTTTGTAAGTAACTCTATAATAAAGAATATTTCAGGATACTTAAGATCGCTGTAATTTAAAAGCTTTTTGGCTTCAGCTTCTATTGCTTTTGGCTCCTCACCGTTTAAAAGCATATAAAGCACCTTTTGCTCATTGTTAGGCTCGAAGCCTTCTGAAAGTTTTACCGGGGAATAGACCGCCTTCTTACCTATTAAAGCTCCGGCCCATTCCAGGGTAAGCTGGTTATACATCTCTAAAACCTTATTTTCCATCTTTGGATAATCGTCACCGTTTGCAATGGCCTTTTCCAGATATTTAATATCCCCGGAAAATTCGTAAGCTTTCCAGAAGAGCCACGGCGCCGTTTTTTGCCCTAAAAGTTTTTTTAATTTTTCTTCAAAAACATACCTTAACGCAAAATCAGAAAACTCTTCGGTGCGGTAACCGTTTAAAAGCAGGTAGACCGTCTGATAAAATTTTCTGGTTGAAACATCGGTATTATAAATTCGCGTAATACTTGAAAGAAGTCTGTTGTAAAATACTTCTTTTTCCGCGGCTATTTCATAAACATTCCGTCCGCCGGCAATGCCTGCCGCTGCTCCAGCTGCCAGGGCTTCGCTTGCAGAGGCAACACCGAAGTGAATGGCCGCCGCCGCGCCTGCGGGAATATTTAGCCGCGCGGTTATCCTATAAATTTCTCCCTCCTGCACCATAATTATTTCCTCTAAACTAACTTTATCAAAAACAATGTCAATAGCGGAAAAACCCGCTTTTTGCGGGCAGGTTACTGTGACGGTTTTCTTCAAACTCTTTTCTTCGGCTAAAATGTTTGTGCCTTTTACATAAAAAATAAGATCCTGCTGCCAGGGATTCTGACCCGAGTTGGAAAGTACTAAACTACCGACCGCCGATTCATTGTTTACAAAAGCCGCGATCATTTTTATTTTTTTATTTTCCTTGTACTGATATTCGCTCTCCAACTCATTGGGCCGCCAGAGAAGTTCCTTAAAAGGATTTACCTCTTCAAAGCCTTCGGTTCTCAGTCTTATCGAACAGAAAGGATCAGTTTCAAAATCATTTGAAAAAATCGCAAGCGGGGAAAAACCAAAAATTGGGCTGTAGCCTTTCAGAAAAAACTTAGATTCGGGAAGACCTATGGGAGAGGCCGAACCCGGCAGTTCCCGGTAAGTAAGCCATAGATGATAGGTTACCAGCGACCTGTCATGTTCCTCACAAGCGACAGGTAGAAGCAACTCTATAAATAAACAAATTATCAGATAACAATTACGCATATGCCGTGTTTTTCCGCTTCCTTTATTACTTTCTCTTTTTCTGCAATAAACATCTTGCCGGCCTCAAGCGCCAGGCAGGAGATTTTTGCTTTTTTTAACCTTGAAATTGTCCCGGGCCCGATACCCGGAATATCTATTCTCATATCCTGTTTAGTGCGCGCGACCTTTATGCAAACCGCGCGATTCCCACTCGTCTTTGCGCTTTGTTTTATCATTTCGTCCGTGCCTTCCGCACCTTCTGCCGCAATAAGAATTTTGTCTTTAATTATTACAGCCTGCCCGGTATCCGCATCCGCAAGCTTTTTTGCCAGCGGAAAACCAAATCTTATATCAGAACGCTCTTTCGAGGTAGGCTTTCTTTTTGTAAGCACGCCCTTTTTGGTTAAAAGATCTTTCAGGTAGATGGTCATGGGTAGGACTTTAATGCCTTCTTTTTCTATCTCTTTTATTACAGCCCCGATAAGCGTAGCGTCTTTTTTATTTGCCAGGCGCATAAATATCCTGAAGAGCTTTACATCCGGTTTAAGTATCGAAAAAAGTCTGATTTTTCTTACTTTACCTACAATACTTATTCTTCTAACGCCGTGTTTTTTAAAGGCTTTTATAGCTTTTCCCAGATCCCCTATATTATACCAGTAGATTTGATCCGACCATCTATTTAGCGAGCTTTTTGCCTCGCCTTTTATGGCGACCGTAATTACCTGCTCGCCGGACTTTTTCGCATTCTTAGCGAATATAAGCGGGAGATTTCCACCCCCGGCAAGAAGTCCTATCATTTATAGATCCCTCTTTTTGACTTTTGGACAAATTCAACAAAATGCATAATGTAAGGATCGGGAACAATATCGTCTTTTATTCTCGTTAAAGCCTGGGAAGTGTTAAGTCCGGACTTAAAAACCAGTTTGAACATTTTTTTAAGCGCTTCTCTTGATTGAACCGGAACACCGTTTCTTTCAAGTCCGATTTTATTAAGACCAAAGATAGTAAAAGGATTGCCTGCGCCAAGAATATAAGGTGGCACATCTTTTTCAATAGGAGAACTCATGCCAATCATGGCTAGCGAACCAATTTTACAGAATTGATGTACCGGCGAGTACGCGGAAACGAACGCCATGTCCTCAATTCCGACATAGCCGCCTAGTCCCACGCCGTTTACCAGGATAACACGGTTTCCTACCTTAGAATTATGCCCGATGTGCGCCGTTGCCATAAGAAAACATCCGTTACCGATAATCGTTTTCTCGCCTTCCCCTGTGGCAAAATTTATTGTCACCGACTCGCGGATAATATTGTCGTCTCCTATTTCCACAAAGCTTTTTTCATTTTTATAATGCTTGTCCTGTCCCGGATTTCCAATAACAGCAAAACTATAAATCTGATTATTTTTACCCAGCGTGGTGTTACCGCTAATAACCACATGCGGATGAAGCGTTGTAGCGTCTCCGATGGTAACATTCTCCCCGATAATGCAGTAAGGGCCGATCTCTAAATCTTTTCCAAGTTTTGCGTTTTTATGGATTATTGCCGTGCTGTGAATATTTGTCATAGATAGGTCCTTTTAATATCTCTATGTATCCCGCAGACTATGGTATACGGTATAGTCCCGCATTTATCCGCCATTTTTTCGGCAGTCAAAGTATTTTTACCGCTTTGACCGATAAGTACCGCTGTATCGCCGGCTTTTACTTTTGAATTATTTCCCAGATTAACCATGGTAAGATTCATGCATACTGTTCCCGCTATACGGTATTTCTTCCCTTTGATAAGCACTTCGCCCCGGTTGGATAGCATGCGATTATAACCGTCGGCATATCCGACTGCCAGTACGGCGATCTTTGTTTTTTTCTTAGTACGGTAAGTGTTGCCGTAACTTATACTGCTCCCTTTTTTTAAATTCTTAACTTCAAGAACTTTTGTTTTCCAGGCAAGGGCAGGTTTAAGGTTCACCTTTTTTCTTTCCTCATTGTTATTATGCAAACCATAAATCATCAAACCCGGCCGCGCCATATCGAAACCTGCTCCTGAAAAATTTATTGTTCCTGCACTGTTTAGGATATGCTTAATCACCCTTTCCGGTACGGAATAGGAAGCATATTCAAAATCACTTATTTGCTTTAAGGTGTACTCCATATTTTTATCGGCGGAAGCCAGATGAGAGAAGACCCCTTCCATTTCTATATTTTTAAAACCGGCTATTTTTGGAAGAATTTTCTCAAAATTATCCGGGTGTACTCCGAGCCGGCCCATACCGGTATCAATTTCAATGTGTATCTTTGCCGTTGTTTTTTGTTTCTTAGCCTCTTTATCCAGGGCGGTAATAGTTTTTATTCCGGAAACACTCTGGCTTATTTTATACTTTACTATGTCTTTTATTTGAAAAGGAGCGGCCGAAACAACATTAATTATAGGAAGCTTGAGTCCGTTTTTTCTTAGCAAAGCCGCTTCGGAGATATCCGCAATCCCGAGAGCATAAACACCTGCTTTTTGCAGCGCTTTAGCAACGGGGATAAGACCATGCCCGTAAGCGTTAGCCTTGATAATAGCGCAAATTTTAACGCTTTTATCAAGCTTCTTTCGGGCTTCTTCAATATTATGAAGAATGGCTTTTATGTCGATCTCGACCCAAGTATGATCCATAAAGTCCATTATAGCAAATAATATGAGTTTATAGAAGAGGTCTCACAGGCATTAATGACTTAAGGCTAATTACTGACAGATGCAATCTGTTTGGTTTTGTACTTTATTAGTTATGAATATTCAGATATTAGGAAAACAATTCATTATATATTTTTATCTGTCTTCCGTCCTCTATCACTTTTTCCCGCCGCCATCTCGTATATATTCACAAAATCTTCCCTGTACATCTTTTCTCCGCTTGGAAGATCTATAGCATCCGTGCCGCCGGAATACATTTGCATCAGCGTATCCGCCATTTTCCCGATAAGCGCCCCTTCAATATTTTTTAGACGGGTATTTACGCCAAGAGTCCGGAACCAGTTTTCAATGTGCAATTCTGTTTCTTTGCTGCCGAAAACTTTCTCACCGAACAAACTGCATCTTTTTGCAAAGAACTCATATTTTTTCATATACTTCAACCAGGCCACAAGCATACAAGCCAGACCTTCGCTATGCTGAATATCGGTCCAGGCGGAGAGACAATGTTCTATCCAGTGTAAATAGCCTTTCCCGTTCCAGCCCGAGAAGCGTATCGGCGAGCAGGCGATGGTTCCGGAAAAACTCATAAGGCTTCTATATTCCGGATTGGCGGGATTTTCCATGGCAGGAAGGGTATTTTTTATAGCTTTTAAAATAATATCCTCAGCCAGCCGGTCTTTTACCGGCACATCTCCCAGATTTGTGAGATACGGCTCAATAAGATGGCAAACAATATCCACCCCGGCATAAGCCGTCTGCTCTTTGCTCAAAGAATAAGTTAGTTCGGGATCAATTATTGAAGTGGCAGGAAAAAGCGAAGGATGCACTATATGTATTTTTTGTTTTAATTCCCAGTTGGTAATAACTCCTATGGCATTGCTTTCCGAACCGGTGGCAGGCAAAGTAGGAATCATAAGGATCGGCAAAGGTTTAAAATCAATAACGGGCGCGTTCCTGGCGTTAAAGACATAGTCCCAGACAGAAGCATTTTTGGGAGCACCGGCTACAAGAGCTATACCTTTGGCGGCGTCCATAGCACTGCCTCCGCCCAGAGCAATAATAAAATCACAGCCTAAAGATTTTGCAAGTTTGCCGCCTTCGTCTACGGTTGTTGACCTGGGGTTGGGCTCTACTTTTTCAAAAGTTTTGGCCTCAACTCCTTCTTTTTTTAATTGAGCAAGCAGTTTTTCTAAAAAGCCCAGTTTCTGAACCGCCGACTTTCCGGTAACTATAAAAGCTTTTTTACCTAAAAGTTTCGCTTCAGCACCCGCTCTTTTAAATTCTCCCGGCCCAAAAACAAGTTTCACGGGCCAATACAGTTCAAATTTCAACATATAACCCCCTTAAAGAACAAATTCTAAGCACTAAATTCGAAATTCTAAACAAAAAGATAAAAAGAAAAGCACTAATTACCAGAATTATATATTCATTATTATTTTATACAGCTTGCGCATGGCTTCTATAAATATAATGAGCACCAAAACAAGCATAATCACGGAAAGGCTTGCATTTGTCCAATTTTGTTTTGGCAGATAATTATACAAAATATTCATCAGCGAAGCGGTTATGGTGGTTACAAACATAAAGAGTGCCGGTAAAAAGGTTATTAAGGCGTACTTCCATTTACCTGTATTCTGCAGGATATAGACCGTGCCAAAAATCAGTGCGACCGTTGCCAGGAGTTGATTGGCCACTCCAAACATCGGCCAAATGGTGCTGATATCGCCCATATAGACCAGGTAACCCCAGGAAAAACTTATAATACCTCCGGTTATAAATATACCAGGAAGCCAGGTCCCGCTTCCCAGTTTTTTGTTAACGGGTTTAATAATCTCCTGCAAAATATACCTGGCAACCCGTGTGCCTGTATCAACCGTGGTTAATATAAAGAGGGCTTCAAACATAATCGCAAAATGATACCAGTATCCCATCATGGATTTCATGCCGGGTATAGAGGAAAGAATTACGGACATGCCCGCCGCCAAAGACACGGCGCCGCCGGTCCGGCCGGCCAGGGTTTCCCCCACCATTTTTTCTATTTCAGAAAGATACTGCGGGGTGTAACCCAGAGTAATAAAAACTTTTTCCGGAATATTAATGGCAAAATAATCAGCCGGGATAAGTACGGTTGCGGCTATGAGCGCAAGAATTGAAACTATGCCTTCCACCAGCATTGAACCGTAGCCTATCAAACGGATATCACCTTCATTACTTATCATTTTGGGTGTGGTTCCTGAGGCTACCAGGCTGTGAAAACCCGAGATAGCTCCGCAAGCGATGGTAATGCAGACAAACGGCCAAACCTTGCCGGGAATTATCGGGCCTCCACCGCCTACAAAATTTGTAAGAGCCGGCATATGAATGACCGGGTTAACCCAGAAAATACCGAAAGCCAGAAGAATTATTGTTCCTATCTTCATATAGGAGGAGAGGTAATCTCTCGGGCAGAGCAACAGCCAAACCGGAAGAACAGACGCTATAAATCCGTAGACAGGCAGTATCAAAGAAAGGGTCGGCTTGGAGAGAAGAAACCATTTTCCAAATTCTGATTTTGATACGGGTTCCCCCAGGATGACTCCTAAAAGAACAATAACAAAACCTATAACTGACGCTTCAATAATTTTTCCGGGCCTGATCCTGTACATCCAAAGAGACATAACAAGAGCCGCCGGAATCGTGACTGCAAGTGTGAAGGTGGCCCAGGAACTCTCATTCAGAGCATTAACAACTGCGAGCGCCAGGCCGGCAAGTGCGGTTATTATTATGAAAAGCACGGCAAAACCCGCAGCAATCCCCGCAGGCTTACTTACATACTTTGTAACAAGATTTGAAAGAGAAAGACCGTTATTTCTTACCGAAGCAAAAAGTACCACAACATCATGAACCGCGCCGGCCAAAACTGCGCCGATAAGTATCCAAAGATATCCGGGCAGGTAACCGAACTGGGCGGCTAAAACAGGCCCGATAAGAGGCCCTGCGCCGGAAATCGCGGCAAAATGATGGCCAAACAAAACCCATTTGTTTGTAGGATGATAATCCCTGCCGTCTTTCAGATCATGCGCGGGCGTAGAGTTTTTCTCGTTAAAGACAAGAACTTTAGTCATTATAAATTTCGCATAAAACCTGTAAGCCAGAGCAAAAACAAGCAGGGCTGTTATTAATAATGTAAGGGCATGCATATTTGAATGATATCAAAAACTGCAGAAATATTCAAGGCGCATAAGCAAAATGCGGTTTATTAGCTCTTTTATTTTTTTAGCATAGCTTTCATCGGCGCCCAGTAGTAATCTTCCCACCCCTGCTTTGTATCGCCGAAGAGTTCTTCAGGTATACCTTCATGCGTAAAACTCATTTCAGTTCCTGTTTTAATGCGCTTAAAAATGAAGGTTGCTTTTGAAATGTGTTCCGCTTCCCAGTCGGCAGCATGCCACTCCTGAACAATCTTTTTCCCGGGTTTAAGCTCCAGATTCTTTCCGGTTATATAATCGCCCCAAACTTTAAAGGTTCCCTCGACTTTGGCGCTTATCTTCGCAGTATCGCCGGTAAACTTGGCGTGCTTCTTTTCATCCATCAACATATCATAGACTTCTTCTGGCGCCGCTTTAAATAGAACTTTTTGTTTTAAAGTTTCAGTCTTCATTTTGTTTTATCTCCTCGCCCCACTTGCTTTTCCCGGCTTCCGTCCTTTCCTTTCTAAGCCTCTCCGCCAAGTTTGCTTGGCGAGATCTCGCCGTAGGCGGACAACCATCTAACCGTCCAAGCCTCTGCTTTTCTACGCTTTTATCTCCGGCTTTATCAATATCGCCTGGTCAGGAAGATTTTTATTGGTTATCAGGGAATGGAGCAAATTGACGCCGACTTCCACCATCTCCGTTTGTTGATAGATAAGTACGGGGAAAGGGTAGTAGGCTTCGCGGGGACTGCTGCCTATGATCGCAAAATTTTCAGGAAATTTATTCCTGTTATCATAATAGTAAGACAGGAAAAGCTTGAAGACCTCTTCATTTTTGCAGAAAATGCCGTCTATCTTTGAGCTGAGTAAGTCTTTAATGTCATGAACCATGGCGGTTTTCTCGGAGCTGGCGTCTTTTATCAGGGAGACATCAAATTTATAACCCCAGTTCTTGTAGATTTTTTTCAAGCCCTGGATAAATACCGGTGCATGCGGAATTTCTCCGTATTCACTTTGTAACGGGCCGGTGAGCAGCCCGGGGGTCTTGCTTCCCATCCTGACCAGCTGTTCCCCTAGTATCTCGCCGGCATATTCGTAGTCAAAACCGACTGAGCTTGTCAGTTGCTGTTTGTATTGAAAATTTAACAGCACAACTTTCACATTATTATCTTTCAGCCAGATCAAAGTATTTACCGGGATAGGCGTGGTAAGAATGATTGCCTTCTGATCTTCTTTCTGAATTTTTGCCAGAAAACCTTCTCCGGGGTTAAATTTCTCACCGGAAGAAAACGGGTAATACTTTACGGAATATTTCAGCTTTTCGGCGGAATTCCTGATGGCATTTAATACATTTGAGTAGTAATAATTGCCTGCTATTTTTGCTTCGGGGTAGATAATCCCAAATTCTTTGATCTTTCTTTCCGGAGAAAATGGATTGCTGCTATCATAGATAAAGATGCCGCGCCCGCGGATGCGAAAAAGGTTATTTTCTTGTTCCAGTTCTTTTAAAGCCGCACGGATAGTTATTCTGGAAACCTTATATTGTTCGGAAAGTTCCCGCTCGGTGGGCAAACGGCCTTCTTTGTACTGTTTTTCGGCTATTTTTTGTTCTATGTCCTGCTTAACTTTTTTATATAGAAGATCTTTCATGGTATTATAATACCTAATTAGGTTTATAAAGTCCATAAGCAAAGCTTTTTAGGAGGAGGGCTTTTTAGACAGCCTCTCGCATTGATAAGAGTATATACTTGCTGCCGGGAACTTACATTTTCAGCATTATTCCGGTTGAAAATGTTATTCCCGGTTGAGAAATTCCTTTTATTTCCTCATACATAACATTCGTAAGATTTTGACTCTCTAAATATAAGGTAACGCCCTCGAAAGTTCGTGAAAGCTTTACATTGAGCAAGGTGTAATCATTCACTCCGCTTTTTCTTTTATGCAATATGGAAAATTGCGGCGTCACCTGCAGGATTTCAGGACCCTTAACAACAAACGAAGCCTGGGCGGCCGGATACAAAAGGCCGTATTTAGAGTAATACTCAGTATCTTTCTTTGCATAGATAAAGGAAAATCCGGCATTTATTTCCAAAAATAATATTTCCGTTTTCACCTTACCTTCAATACCATAAACATTTGCCTGGCCGATATTTTGAGCATACCATTTTCCTTTAGGAGTCTCTCCCACCCAGTCAATAAGGTTGGCTTCAACTCTCTCGTATAGTGAAACAGCTGCGAAAAAATCATCCCCCGGCGAATAATCTATTCCCAGATCGTAAGTTACCGCTGTTTCGGGCGAAAGCTCATTGTTACCAAAACTGATACCATCGGCGTAGAAGAGTTCGGTAAATGAAGGACTCCGGAAAGAATAACCCGCCGATGCGGTAAGCTTAATATTTGACGCCGGTTTATAACTCAAAGCGATTGCAGGCGCCAGGAAAGAGCCCCACATGGAACTTTCGAGTCTCAGTCCGGCATCCACCTTTATTTCTTTTAGAATTTGTCCGTTCCACCCGGTAAAGATTGCCTGACGCGGTTGCAGGTGCTCGCCAAGATTAGAACTGTATATTTCATCCTGTTCCATCATACCGCCGGCCACAAAATAATTATCAGCATCAAGCTGCAGCGTACCTTGAATTTCCAGTCCATAGTTGTAGGTTACATGACGGTTGACAAACAGGTCGGGGGTAGCAAGATTAAGTATAAAAATATCGTTATGCTGCCGAAAGTATGTTTTTACCGTTGTATTTATACCGGAATTCAGCCTATTATTAATTTCGCCTTCCGCAAGCCAGGTTTTGGTCCATTCTCTTGAAGGAAGATTTTTTCCGGGCGTGTAAAAATCAAAGGCTCCAAAGGCCTTGTCCATATACCCGAATTTAAGCACTGCTTCCCCGTTTGTATATTTATATCCGGTCTTGGATAAGAAGGAATAATTCGAAAGATCGGTGTCATAACTATATCCCTCTGAAAAAACCCTTTGAAAATGTATTTGTTCGCTGACCTCCGCCCAAACATTTTCATAACCAAGTTCATAATTTTGAGTATTATAAGTACCGTAACCGAGACCTAAATATATATTTTGTTTATCAGCTATTTTTGTAATAATATTAACAACTCCTCCAAAAGCGTCGGCCCCATAAACAGAAGATGCCTGCCCTTTCAGCACTTCAATTTTTTCTATAACAGAAAGCGGCACAGGCAGGTCCATATTGTGATGCGCTGTTTGCGGATCATTTACTCTCATACCGTCAATAAGTATCAATATCTGCTGATAAGTCGAACCCCGTATGCTTATATCCGCCTGAGAGCCCAGGAGCCCCCTTGTTTGCAGGTCCAGTCCCGGTAATTCTTTAAGTGCTTCCGTAACCGCAATATTGTTTTCAGGGTAGACCGTAACCGGGACACGCAGAGAATAGCCTGTCCTGGTGCCTGTCACCATAACAGGCAGGAGAGTATAGATCTCTTTTTCTTCGGCTTGCGCAAGTACGGCAAAAACAATATATGACAATATAAATATATTTTTAATATTTCCCCTGTTTTCAATTGTCAACCAATGCCAATATAAAGGTTTACTAATTTATTATACCATCCTTGCTGCCGGGTCTCAAGAAGATATTTAAAATAATAAATACCTTTTTTTTTGAGGGGGGGTTAACGAGTTTAGCAAGGCAGGATTACTCTCTAATCGGGGTTTAACGGTAAATGTTGTACAGTGTTTCTTTTTGGAGTCCTTTTATCTTTCTTGCCCTGACTATTCTAATAGAGTTTTCAAGCCGGTCTTTGGCTTTTATACCCAGATCAAGAAATACGCTGCCAAGGTATTTTTCTTTATTGTTTTTTACTTCCCGGACAATGTCCGCGGGGATTTTTTTATAAACTATGTCTTCAAAAGTGAAAGTCAATGAGACGGGCGTATTGACCGGAAGCTCCTCATTGGTGACCAGGGAAACCCCTCCTACAGAAATATCCACTACCGTACCGGAAAACTTTTTGTCATTTAAAATGTCGTAGATTTCAACGGGTAAAGACACCCTAACGCGCAATTGAGTTCTTTTGTTTTTTATTTCCATCTTCTAAAATATCCTTTTTCTGCACTGCCGGAGGCAATCCCCGGGCTTGTGAATTTTTCCGGTTAAACATTACGGGAAAATTTTGCGATGGTGTCATAAAAGAAGGTATAGGAGTTGTGTATAGGACGGCCTCCTGATAGAATGGTAGAAAAGGAGGAAAGAAAATGGAAGAAATTGTAAAGAAAGGCAGAAAGAAGTACAGCCCAGAGGAAAGATGGCGTATATTTGTTGAGACATCCGTACCCGGAGCGCAGGTCGGCGAGATATTAAGGAAATACGGATTGTATCCCGGGGATTTGACCAAGATAAGGCAACAGGTAGAAAAAGGCGCAAAGGAAGAGCTTGGCCGGAATAAGTACCGAAAGAAACCCTTGCATGTGGATTTTGAAGAGCATCAAAAGGTAAAGGAAGAACTTGTGTCCACAAAAGAAGCTCTTGCAGAAATGGGACAGGAGTACCTTCTAATAAAAAAAAAGGTGAACTTGGAATAACGGGGGTAATAAAGTACCACAAACTTCCGAAAGATGCGCAAGACGCTCTTGTAGAGGCAATAAAGAACTCGGAAACAAGTGTAAGTCGCTGTTGTGAAATATTGCGGCTCAGTGAGAGACGGTATTATCGGTGGCTAAGTTGGGAAGAACCAGCACCGAGAGTAGCATGGAATAGGATAATGCCCGAAGAAGAAACGGCAATACTTGAAGCAGCAAGAGGCGAAGAACTTAGCGATCTAAGATCGGCAGGGCTTATGGTGCACGGACATGAAACAATGAAGTACACAGTAAGCATTTCCACAGTGCAGAAAACGCTGAAGAAATATGAATTATCGGTGCCTTACGAAATTACGAGAAGAACATCAAAGAAACCTGAAATCAGGGAGCTGATAACAGGCCCAAATAAAGTATATTGCTACGACGGCACAGAGTTCTATCTCACGAGCGGATTGAGAGTCATTGCGGTACCGATCCTTGACATAGGTTCGAGAAAGAATTTAAAGAACGGGGTTTATGCAAGAAGCTTTAATCAAAAAGATGTAAAAAAGTTGTGGGATAAAACACTTATTGCAGAGGGTGTAGAAACGAAAGGGCTGGTAATACTGCAAGACAATGGTTCACAGATGAAAGGAAAAATGATTAAAGCTCATCTGACAGGGAAATGGCAGGTAACGTTGGTTTATGCAAGACCGCATACGCCGAATGATAATCCTTGGATAGAGGGTTTCAACAGAAGCCTGCACTTGCATCCTGAGAAGCCTGCAGAGTTTGTGACTATCGAAGATGTCATTGCCTGGGTTGAGCAGCACCGGATACTACATAATAACCATCCGCACTCGGCGCTGAGTTATGTGCGGCCGAATGATGAACACGCTGGTCTTGGGAACGGGATCAGGCAGCAACGGAAAGAGAATTTAAAGGTTGCAAGGAATGCCAGGTTAATGTATTATTATGAGCAGAAATTGGCCGTAAAAGTTGTAAAATTTGAGACAGAAGAGCCGGAGCTTGTATGCAACTCCTCCGCTGCTTTATGACAAAATCGAAAAATAATTCCGATTAATATTTAATACCGACAGAATTATGATAATTAAATATTCCCCCTATCGGTTATTTCTCGTAGAAATTTATATTAAGTTAGCCGGATCCAAAAAAGGTCTTGGGGTTAGCTTTCGGCAGAATAGACCCGCCTACTCTAAAGAATAACTCCCGTTTAATTTGAACCCAAAAAGTTATTATTTTATATATGCTCTCTCTGCAGCGCCCTCTTATTTCTTGCATTAACTATTCTTATCATATTATCAAGCTTGTTCATATCCCTCGGATTCAAATCACAAAAGGCAATGCCGATGTATTGTTCATCATCCTTTTTTGTTTCCCGAACCACATCAGCCGAAAGCCGTTTATATAGAAGGTCTTCGAAGGTGAAAGTTAAAGAGATAGGCGTATTGACCGGCAGTTCCTCTCTGGTTACCATAGAAACTCCCCCGACAGAAATATCAATAATGGTGCCGACAAAACTCTTGTTATTAAGCACATCATAGATTTGCACCGGGAGCGCAACTCTCACGCGCATTTGTTTTCTTTTGTCTTTCATTGTCATGCGTTCATTATACTTATTTTTCACAATACTGTCAAGAGAAGGCCTTAATTTTGCCTTAATTTATTCTAGAAAATACACTATTTTCGTGCTATGCTAACCCGTATGAAAAAAGCCATAGCAATTAAAGCTGTTATCTCTGATCTTGGCCGCGTTTTTGTGCATTTTAACCATAATATTTCGTGCGGCCGGCTCGCAAAACTTGCGGGCTGTAAACGGAAAGATGTATATGATTATATCTACCATAATAAGATAGACATCAAGTTCGACCGCGGAGAAATAAAACCGCCTGCTATTTTCAAAGGTATTAAAAGCCGGTTTAAACTCAGGATTTCTTTTGAAGAATTCAAAGATATTTTTTCAAGAATATTCACTCTCAATACACCGGTCTATGAGTTATACTTAAGAATCAAAAAGCGCTATAAATTGATTTGCCTCTCAAATACCAATATCCTTCATTACGAATACTGCATTAAGAATATGTTTCTTAAGGATGTATTTAATAAGGGAGTCCTTTCCTTCAGAGAGGGCATAATGAAACCGCATCCCTGTATATATTTGAAAGCCGTGGCTTTAGCCGGCTGCAAGCCCGAAGAATGCGTCTACATTGACGATATTTCCGAATTTGTTGACGCAGCAAGGGCTTTAGGTTTAAAAGCCATCTTGTTTAAGTCAGCGAAACAACTTGAAAGGGACCTGAAAAAGCTGGGAGTCAAGTAAAACAAATTCTAAATCCGAAACTCGAAATTCGAAACAAAATCGTTGCACCTATATTTAAATTGTTTCATTTTAGTTGGTTAGTATTTTCTATTCTTTAATGCTTGCTAAATTATATTTAAATCCTCTTTTTTTACATATAGACATTATTTGTTCTGCTGATTCCCATTTCCCCTCTGCACCGCTTTTTATTGTAACAATGCCTTTATTTTTCTCTTTATCCAATAACTCATTCACTAGTTTGTCTACTATTGCTTTTTCTGTTTTGTAATCTATTAAAACATGCTTTTCAGTATCTGATAGAAATACGGCAATTTGATCTTTTTGTATTTTTGGTTCTTCGACCTTTAGTTTCGTCACAGTTTTATTTTTTGATTGTGGAGGATTAATTGCCTTTTCAACCACTTTCTGCTTTAACTTCAAAGGTTCGTAATAATTTGGAACAATGTATTTGGCATACCAAGTGATAATAATAGAACCCGGCCCGAATATTATAACCACAACAATAACTAACCATTTAAAAATTAGCTTTTTAGCCGGCATCGCGTCCTCTATAGGAAATGTTTTAAGGTATATCCTACTACGATTTTGTTTAGAATTTCGAATTTAGTGCTTCGAATTTAGGCGACGATCACTCTTTTGTCAGGTCGCCGTCACTGGTATCATAAACCAGCGGAGCAATCCTTACCTCAAACCATTTTTTAAATACCTCATAAGTTCGCTCTTTAGGCCAATCTTCTTCTTTGATCCACCAGGCATTAAGTTCGTCTTCGAATATTTCCAAATATATCTCTTCAATATGTTTTTGCACCAAAGCGGGATCAAGGTCAGGAATAAGATAAACAGTAGTGTCCATTTCTGTCGGAGTATACTGCTTTTCCCCGATGGGGATGCCGTCTTTAATATTATTTGCCCAATCCCAGTAGGGCTTTAAGGGATTTACGACCAGGGCGGTACGGTTAAGCGATGGGTATTCAAGCATAAAAACTCCTCAAAATAATAACTAAGATTAAAATTCTAAGCACTAAACAAAATCGTTGCAGTTATATCTATTTTTGTTTAATACCAATAAATATCTTCAACGATCCTGTTTAGAATTCGACTTACCTTAGTGCGTGTGATATTGTCGTCCGCCAGTCTTTTTGGAGGATTGATCTTAGAATTTATTTTTAAGCTTTCCTCTCACAGTTCTTTTAATATTTTGGCAAGACTCTTAACATTTTTCTTAAGCTCCTTAAGGCTTCCATTGTTATAAAGAACTATGTCGGCTTTTTTAATTTTTTCTTTGAGCGGTAACTGGGCCTTTATTCTTAAAAGACTGTCTTTTCTGGAGTGTCCGGTTTTTATAAACCTTTGAACCTGCTTTTTCTTTGAAGAAGCCACAACCACAATAATATCGGCCATTTTTTCCATTCTTGCTTCAAAAAGTAAAGGCGCTTCAAAAATAATAATCCGGTTCTTTATTTTAAATTGCGTTATGTATCTTTTTATTTCTGCAATTACCAAAGGGTGAAGTATTTTTTCAAGAAGTTTTCTTTTCTTATAATTATTGAATATTATTCCGGCGAGTTGTTTTCTGTCAAGCGACCCGCCTTTTGCGAGCACCGTCCGGCCAAAGACTTTAACAAGTTTTTTTAAAGCGGGTTTTCCTTTTTTTACTATATTTCCGGCTACCTCATCGGCACTTATATAATATTTGAATTCCTTTTTCAATATTTCCGCCACGGTACTTTTTCCCGTGGCCAGCCCTCCGGTAATACCTATAACAGGTTTATTTGCATTCACACCAATTATCCCCCGATTTAATATCTACTTTTAGCGGAACCTTGAGTTCCACTACATTTTCCATCGCTGCTTTTACTGTTTTTATAAGCTTTTCAACCTCTTTTTCCGGGCATTCCAGGATCAATTCATCATGCACCTGAAGAAGCAGTTTCCCTTTCCAACCCTCTTTCTTCATTATACTATGCAGATTTATCATTGCAACTTTGATTATATCCGAGGCCGAGCCTTGTATCGGCGCATTTATGGCCATTCTCTCGGCATTTTCCCGGACATTCCTGTTACTGCTTTCAATATCAGGTATAAATCTTTTTCTACCGAGTAAAGTTTCCACGAAACCTTCTTTATGCGCTTTTTCCTTAAGGCTTCTCATGAACTTATCTACACCGGGGTATTTTGCCAGATAACTGTCTATATATTTCTGCGCCTCGGTCCTTCCTATCTTCAGCTGCTTGGCCAAGCCAAAAGCCGAAATACCGTAAATTATTCCGAAGTTCACCGTCTTGGCTGCGCTCCGCTCCTCTGAAGTAACCAGAGTTTTATCTATGCCAAATATCTCTGCGGCAGTGCGGGTATGAACATCTTCGTCCTTTTTAAAAGCATCCAGAAGATTGCTGTCCCCCGAGAAATGAGCAAGTATTCTCAGTTCAATTTGCGAGTAATCCGCCGAAATCATCTTCCAGTTTTCTTTTGAAACTACAAAAGCTCTTCTTATCTCTTTTCCTATTTCTTTTCTAACGGGGATATTTTGAATATTGGGATTCAAACTGGAAAGCCTTCCTGTGGCGGTTCCGGTCTGGTCAAAGGTAGTGTGTATCTTGTCCTCTTTATCCGCAAGGAGAGGAAGAGCGTCAATATAGGTATTTTTTAACTTGGTCAACTGCCGGTACTCCAATAAATTTGCAGGAAGCGGGGATTTCGCGGAAAGCACTTCCAGCACCTCTACATCGGTGGAGAACCCGGTCTTAGTCTTTTTTACCGTAGGTAGTTTTAATTTTTCAAAAAGTATTTTCCCCAGCTGCTGCGAAGAATTTATATTAAACTCTTCGCCGGCCAGAACATAGATTTTTTTGACAAGTTCTTCAAGAGTCTTCTCTATATTTCCGGAAAGCTTTTTTAAATATTGAATATCAAGTTTTATACCTTCCTTTTCCATAGAGGCAAGCACGGGGATTAAGGGGATTTCGACATTTTCAAAAAGAGAGAGCAGTTTCTGCTCAGATAGTTCCTGCAGAAGCGCCTTCTTCAGATCTATAAGAAAAGAAACCTCCTGGCCTTCGGCCGGATTCTTTGATAAATACCTGAAAACAACTCCGGCAGGCGCGTAATTGCCCAGTTCGGAATTTAAGACATAAGCCGCCAGCAGGCAGTCAAACACTTTTACTTTTTGTGCTTCTCCCGCATACTGTCTTAAGAATTTTTTATAATCATAGAATATATACTCCGTTTTTGGTCCGTCAAAAAGCCCGGTAAAATCGTATTTCGCGGTTTCCAGGCTGAAAGCCTCGCCCGATTTCAGGCTAATCTGCAGCTTTCCGTCAAAAAGTGCCAGGGCAGCTTCTTTGCTTCCTTTAAGTTTTTCCTGCAATTCTTCAAACTCTTTTTTGCTGCCAACCGGCAGAAAAATGTTTTCGGTTTTATTTTCTTCGGTAAAAAGATCATCTTCTCTTACAGCGGCGGGAGCAAAGCCAAGTTTTTTGAAATCCTCTTTTAAGGAAACAAATTCCAGTTCTGTTAACCTCTCCAGTACCGCCTTAGAATCCGGAGCCCTTATAACAAGTTCCTCTATGGAAATATTCAAGGGAGGCTCAATAAGGGTTGCAAGCTTCCGGCTTAAATAAGCCATTTCTTTGCCTTTTTCAAGTTTTTCTCTCTGCTTTTCGCTCTTTATTTTTGAAAGATTGGTGTAAATTTCGTCAAGACCTTTGAATTCCTTAAGTAATTCAGAAGCGGTTTTTTCCCCTATGCCGTCAACTCCCGGTATATTGTCGCTTGCGTCTCCCAGCAAAGCAAGAAAATCTATCATTTGGCCGGGGGTAATTCCGTATTTCTCTTTAACTTTTAAAGAATCATAAAAATAATCGTCTTTATTAACACTCATTATTGTTATCCGTTCATTTACCAGTTGCAGCAAATCCTTGTCGCCCGTAAGTATTACGACATCCAGGCCTGCGTTTTCGCCTTTTTTTGCCAGATAATTGATTATATCGTCAGCTTCATAACCCGAAAGTTCAAAAGAAGGAATATTAAATGCTTTTATCAGTTCTTTTGTAACCGGAAGCTGCAGAAGTAAATCCTCGGGAGTAGGTTGACGGTGCACCTTATAATCAGCAAAAGCCTTATGGCGCGAGGTAGGGCCTTTGGTATCAAAAGTAAATGCAAGGTAATCCGGCTTGTAATTTTTTAATATCTTAAATAAAAGGCGCGCCACCCCGAAGACTGCATTGGTTGGCGCGCCTTTTTTTGTCTTTAAATTTTTTATCGCATAGTAACTGCGGTAGAGATACGAATTGCCGTCAATTAAAAATAGTTTTTTCCTTTTCTCTACCATTTCCTTCCCGTGGTAATCATCCCCCGTTTTTTGTCTGACAAGCAATACAGTACTTCGTATGCGGAAGAGATTCAAGGCGTACTTTGTTTATTTTTTTGCTGCAAAGTTCACAGGACCCAAAGGAGCCGCTTTCTATTTTTTCCAGAGCATAATCTATATTTTCCACCTGGAGCTTTTCCGAATCGCTCAAATTATGAAGAAATTCCGTATCATAGGTATCACTTGCCAAATCAACCGAATCTTTTACTTCGTTAAAATCAATTTTTTTACTGTCATCGAGATTTTTATTAAGTTCTTCGATGATATTCTTTTTAAGCAAGACCAAAAGCTCTTTATATTGCTTGAGCTCTTTCGCCGGCATTCTTTCTATTTTCACCGGCTTTGTGGCCTTGACCGGCTTCACTTTAGCTGTTTTTGCTTTTAAAGGTTTCACTTTTTTACTAACTTTAATCTTGGTCTTCTTCATCATGGGTCTCCTCAACATGGCAATCTTTGTAATAAATACACTTCTTGCAGCAACCTTCGAGCAAAGTCCCGGATTCGCTGCAGGTTTCATAGTAGGGACATTCTTCGCAACAATACAACACCTTCTTCCTCTCCTTGCTTCTTAGCTTTTTTTATTTACCGGTTCTAAGAACCCTTTGGCATACCAGAATACGGTCTTTGGACCGTGATCTGATAGGAAGTTATTATTTTAATCATGCCAAACTGGTTCTACGAACCCTTTGGCATACCAGAATAAGCTAAGCTTGTTCTGGTGGGAAATTATATTTTAATCATGCCAAACTGGTTCTACGAACCCTTTGGCATACCAGAATAGCCGATTATTTTGCTAACTTCAAGTATATTGTTTAATGCTTCGCCTTCTATTTTGGGTTCCTGGACAACTTTAATAAAATTAAGGTTTTTATCATCCTGTCCGTTAATTATTGTTCCCATGTCTTTAAGGAACAAGAGATAATCATAAACTTCTTTAGTTATTCTTTCTCCCGGAGCAAGAAGAGGTATCCCGGGAGGATACGGACAGATTACTTCGGCGCTAATCATGCCAATAGCATCCTTGAAATGAACTTTCTTGGTGATAGAAAATGAAGCGTCCCTGGGAGTTAAAACTACCTCTGATACCAGATTCGGAAAACCAACGCTTCTTATAGCGTTTACTACCTGTTCGTTTTTTACATAGCTATTTTTTATATTTTTAAGGCCGTATATGAGCTTTTCTATATCGTTTTTTGTGTTTCCCAGACTGATTATTGCCAGCAGGTTGGTCGGAGTCGCAAATTCAACCTGAATATTATATTTTTTATTAAGCAGTTTATGAACGGCATAGCCGGTATCTCCCACTCCCGTGGCGTCAATATTAAGTTTTGTAACATCCAGCCCAAAAATTCCTTCGCGGCCTATAGCCTCACGGCCGAAGCAGCCGATGCCCTGGGCTTTAATTCCTTTTCTTGCTTCTCCTGCCATATTTATTACTCTGGAAAGAATCTCTCTGCCTTGCGTTGCCATCTGCATTCTGGCAACATCTAAAGAAGCCATCAATATATATGAAGGAGAAGTAGTATGCAGTAATTGCAAAATACGCTTTAACTTCATAAGATCTACGCTCTTTCTGGCAAACAGCATTGAGGCCTGAGTCATTCCGGATATAATCTTGTGCGTACTTTGCACGCAAACATCTGCCCCGGCTTCCATTGCGGAAGTAGGCAAGTCCGGATGAAACTTCAGATGCGGCCCGTGCGCTTCATCTACCATTATTATTTTTTTATGGTTGTGCGCGATTCTTACAATTTCTCTGATATCCGTAGTTATCCCGTTGTAGGTGGGATTAGTAATCAGTATGGCTTTGACATCCGGATGTTGATTAAGTTTCTCCTCAACCTGCTGCGGGGTGACATTGGTTATGATCCCGAGTTCTTTGTCAAAACTGGGATAAATATATACGGGTATCGCTCCGCTTAAAATTACTCCGGCAATTACCGATTTGTGAGCATTCCTGGGAATTATTATCTTGTCGCCCGGCATACATGCGGAAAGGATCATCGCCTGATTACCGATGGTGGTACCGTTTACGAGAAAAAAGGCAAAATCAGCGCCGTAAGCTTCTGCCGCAAGTTTCTGAGCTTCTTTAATAACCGTCTTGGGGTCCTGGAGAGAATCGACTTCTTCAAGAAGCGTAAGATCAATATCAAATATCTTTGCGCCTACAAATTCCCTGAATTTTTTAGGAATACCGTCACCATGCTTATGCCCGGGAGTATGGAAAGAAATTTTTTTCTTTTTGGCATAATTTACAACCGCATCAAATAATGGGGTTTTTAGCTGCCTTTCATAAAAATCCATTTCTGTTTTTCTCCCTGTTTCCCTGACTGTTTTGCTTCAAATAATATGATTACTTTTGAGCAAGTATATCATTTTTTGAATAATAGTCAACAATAATAACAAGATTAAAGCGTCTAAAGGTCTATAAACAAAGCTTTTCTCGATAAGCAGGATATATCATTGTCAACTTTCGTTGACAAAACGAGATAAGTTCAATAATGTCCAAAATCTTACATTCAGGTAGTATCTAATTTTTTCTTTTTCTGCTATTTCATAACTTCAAATTTAAGCGGCAGGCGGAAAGTTACAGATTTGCCTAATTTAAGCGGACAGGGCTTGAATGGAGAGGCTACTTTTACGGTTCGAACCGCTTCGCCGTCCAGAAGCAGGCTTCCCGAAGAAAAATACACATTTACCTTGTTTAATATTCCACTGCTTTCTACAGTAATTTCAAGGATAACCTTACCTTCTATGCTTTCCTCCAGCGCCTTTTTGGGATATTTTTTATACCTTTCAACCCTTTCTTTAACGGAAGAAAACCAGGCCGCTACTTCCGGGTCAACAGCAGTAGTCCCGCTGCCATAGCCGGCTTCCGGGACGACAGGTCCGGCCGCCGGGCCTATGGTCTCATTTTTAAACATGGAGGGCGCTTCGGAAAAAGTTTCAGGTTCCCTGAGTTTTTCTTCTGTCTTTTTTTCAAATATCTCCTGTTTTATTATGGGAAATATTTCTGCCGGTTTTACAATCTTTACAATTTTTTTTTGTGTTTTTTCAGGCCGGTGTCCTTTTCCTTCGTAAAAAGAAATTTCAATGGGTTGCGTCCGCTCTTTTATCCAGGCATGAGAAGAAAATAGCGAGATCCCCGCAAAAAAAACAGTATGAATTATTATGGATATACTTAGAAATGTCTTCATATGTCATCATTCTATAATATCGGGCAAGCCGGGGGAAAAAGTCTTCCCGGCCTGCAAAATGTTATCAGAAACTAAATTTTGCTCCTCCGCTTATATTTCTCCCCGGCATAGGAAAATTTTCTCTGAGCTGATAAGAAGTATCGATTATATTATTCACCGAGAAAATGAAGGCAATTTCTTTTGTAGCTTTTATATCCAACCTGGCATTCATGACAACAAAGCTGGGGAGCATTGCGGTTCCAAATTCGTTTGGACGGATATCATAATATTCCGCATTCAAGGAAAGCTTACAGCAGCAAAAACCATAAGATACTCCGGCATTTGCCTTATTATTTGCCCTGTAAATAAGAGGCAGGTTTGCGATCAAATCCATCGCCCTAAGCCAGGTATATGAAACGAGCATATCAAGATTTTGAACCGGGATCACCTTCAATTCGGATTCAACCCCGTATATTTCAGCTTCCCCGACATTTGAAGGCATCCAGGTAGTAATAAGACCGGTGGTATTAACCGTTGAAGACCATTGAATCAGGTCTTTTATCCTGTTGTTAAAATATGTAGTACGAAGCGTAGCATTTTTGCCAAATTCCAGATTTAGCCCTGCTTCCCAGGAGGTGGATTTTTCCGGAACAATAGAAGCATTTCCCTTAGTAATTACTGTTTTGGTAGGATCCAACCAATCAACATCGCTCATGTAGGGCCAGTATATATCAGAAAAAGTCGGAGCCCTGAAAGCTGTTCCAAAAGACCCCTTAATCTGTACTCCATCATCTATATTATATACTAGAGAGAACATGGGATTAAAACTATCCCCATACAAAGTATGAGAGTCATAACGCGCCGATGCTGTAAATATCCAGAAACCCAACAAATCGAATATGTCCTGGGCAAAAAATGATCTAGTAGCGGCATTGTGTGAGCCTATCGAGCTCTGCTCCAACACTCCATAATCCCCGCTTATCCCTAGAGTTATGACATTAATACCGCCAAAGTCATAAGTATAGGTGGCTTCAGTATAAAAGTCCCTTTCTTCGCTGAGGGTCTCATAAGTGGAAGCGTGAAAATTCAAAATGTTCTTGTTTCCATATATTTTAAATTTTAAACCAGAGTCATCTCCCAACGGCAAGTTGTAGTCAATACCCACATTGGACTTTTCCAATTGCTGTCTGTTAAAAGGATTCGACACAATGGCTGATCCGGGCGCGCCGCTGTCACATTTGTAAGCGCCGAATGTTATCCGAATATTGTTATTTTTTTGAAACGAATAATCAATTGATCCATTCAAGTCTTTTGAAACAGCATCGCTGTTCACTCTTGCACCATCGGTCTGAAAGAGGGAACCCGACAGGTTCAGAGAAATTCCGGAAATATTACCTGAATATGCAAGCCGGAGGTCTTTTGTCTGAAAAGTACCATAGAGAGCCATTAGATCAAGTGATGGAACCGTAACTTTGTCTTTGGTAATAATGTTAACGACCCCGCCGACGGCACCTGCCCCATAAAGAGACGAGGCCGGACCTTTAAGAACTTCAACTCTCTCTACATTGTCAAGGTTAATGGAAGAAAGATCTACATTGCCCTGATAGCTGGATTTCAAAGGGACACCATTAATAAGAATAAGGGTTCCTTCCGAAGAGACACCTCGAATCATTACATTTTGAGTCTGTCCGGTAAAACCTATTTTACTTGAGTCGACTCCTGCTATATCCGATATAGCAACCCCAACATTTTTATCACCGCCGTTTTTTACTTTGTCATCGCTGATTATGGCAAGTGAGCCGGGGGATTCCCGGAGCATCTTTTCCACTCTTGAGCCGGTTACTACGACTTCGTCGAGCTGGAAAAAATCTTTTTCCGGAGCTGCCTCCTCAGAAAAAAACAAGACCGGAAGGAGCAAGAGCCATACAAATTTCTTTAACATGTTTACCTCCAAAAGTTTTTTTCGTAAACCGTCTATTAAAATCCGGCCACAAAGATTAATAAAACAACCGTTTCCGCTGTTTCTATTGTGAAACCAAAAATATCGCCGGTCACACCGCCTATTTTCTTATTAAAATAGTTTTTAATAATTATTGCCATAAGGGCAACGGTCAAAAAAGCAACCAAGCCTTTTACGCCAAAAATCAGCGCTGCTCCGGCAGAAGCAAGGTTTATTATAAGGAAACTAATATTAGATATTTTCCCGCAATAGGCTTTCCCGAGTCCGTTTTCCTTGGCATAATCAGAGTATTTCATAAGTATGGTTATAGAATACCGGCTAAGGACCGGAAATAGAATTAAAGCAGGATAAACGGCTTTTGTCGAAAGGGAAGAAATTAAAATAATCTTCAAGCCAAGAAGTAAAAAGGTAAAAGCAGCTCCCTTGGCTCCTATTGTGCTGCTTTCCATAATACGGAATATGTCTTCTTTGGTTCTACCCCCGTACAGTCCGTCTACCGTATCGGCAAAACCGTCAAGATGCAAAGCTCCCGTAAGAAGAAGATAAATGCCGGTCACAACTAGTGCTGAAACCGTCACAGGAAAAACAATAGAAAGAAGCAGCCACGAGCCGGCAAGAAGGAAACCTATAAGCAGGCCGACTACCGGGTAGTAGTTTACCGAACCGGACAACTCTTTTTCTTCAACATTTTTTAAACGGACCGGGATAATTGTCAGAAACTGGAGCGCAATAAGGAATTTTTTCATTTTTTCACCTTCAGTGGCAGTCCGGCAACCATAAAATATACTTTTTTTGCTTGCGCAGCGAAAATCTGGTTGACCCGACCCTGTGTATCCCGGAAATTTCTTCCAAGTACATTGTCCGGCACAATGCCCATCCCGACTTCGTTTGAAACGACGATAACCTGTGCCTCGGCGCGTCCGGCAAAACCGGCCAGAGCTTCTGCAGCCGAAAGAATCTCTTTTTCAGAATAAGCTTTCAACATCATATTGGTAATCCAAAGAGTAAGACAATCTATCAAAATAACTCTCTTTTTTTTATTTTCCCTTTTAAGTACATTCAAAAGATCAAGCGGCTCTTCCACCGTGCGCCACTTCTTTTCTTTCCTGACGGCTCTGTGGCGGGCAATTCTTTCTTTCATCTCCTCGTCCAAAGCCTGCATAGTTGCCAAATAAACCCGGTCCGCCCCCGCTTTAAACGCAAGTTTTTCAGCAAAGAAAGATTTACCGCTCCTAGCCCCTCCGGTAATAAAAATCATTCCGCTATTTTTCATTATAGTCATAACTAAAACTCCTCCACTGCCCGGATTATAAATTTCTCTCGTCCATAAAGGTCTGTAAAAGTCCATAAGGTCTATAAATGTTTTTAGTTCTTTCCTTTAAGGACTTTTATGAACAATTATGGACCTTTGGACTATTTCTTATTTGCTTGTTACTCCTGCCGATTCGAAAGTTGCCATTTCATTAAGGATCTTAACCGCTGCTTCCACGATACTCATAGAAAGCGCCGCACCCGTGCCTTCACCGAGACGGAGCTCAAGATTGAGTATGGGTCTTAATTTTAAATATTCAAGCGCGTATTTATGCCCGTTTTCAACCGAGTTATGCGAGGAAATCAGGTACTCTCCTGCTTTTGGCTCTATATTTACCGCAATCAGCGCAGCCGCCGTTGAAATAAATCCGTCAATAACCACCGGTATTTTTTTCATGGCCCCGCCAAGAATGACTCCGGCAAGCCCGCCTATCTCAAACCCGCCCACCCGGGAAAGCACATCCAGAGCATCCTTGGGGTCAGGTTTATTAAAGGCAAGGCCCTTTTCTATGAGTTCTATCTTGTTTTTCAGCCCTTTATCGTCGATTCCCGTTCCCCGGCCGGTAACCTCGGCTACAGGTCGACCTGTATATATAGAAGTAATAGCTGCGCTTGGGCTGGTATTTCCGATGCCCATGTCCCCCGTTCCAACGATATCAATATCTTTTTCTGATAGCACTATATCTATTCCTGCTTCAATGCTTTTGACAGCCTCAGTTCTGCTCATTGCCGGGCCTTTCGTAAAACTCTTTGTACCCGGGCCTATTTTTTTATCCACAAGACCGGGGGCTCCCTTAAAATCATAGTTAACCCCCATATCCACTACAATTACTTTCGCTCCGATATGCCGGGCCAGTACATTAATTCCTGCGCCGCCGTTTAGAAAATTCAGGACCATCTGCGGCGTTACTTCCATGGGATAGGCAGATACGCCTTCGCGGGAAATACCGTGATCTCCCGCCATCGTAACTATAACCTTATTTTTAAACACAGGGTTTTTCTTTTCCGTTATCGCCACTACGGTCTTTGCAAGTTCTTCCAGCCGCCCCAAACTTCCCAGAGGCTTTGTAAGCATATCCAATCTTTTTTGCGTAGCGTCAAGAAGCGTCTTATCAATTCCCGATATTTTTATATCGTACCTGCCTATTTGCATAAATTCTCCTTTCGAAATAGATTCCACTTCCGCCCTTAAGCTTGGCGGACTGTCTCGCCTAAAAACGGCTCGCAGGATTTTATTAGTATCCTTCAACGATTTTAGACCTTACAAACTTTATCTCGCTATGTCAACGATAGTTGACATCTATATATCCTTCCTCTCGAGAAAAGCTTTGCTTACAAATATTACAAACCTTATAAACATCTTTTTCACTCGAATTCTTTTATTTCATAACAGTAGTGCTCCCAGAAGCCCTTTTTAAACAGCGTCTCGGCTTTTTTAATTATTATAGGCCGTTTAAAGAGCGGACCGTCGATTACAAGAGTATGGAACTCGCCGTTCTCCCCGCAGGGACAAACGCCCAATTTTTTAAATTCCTCTATCATCTTTTTGTCAAATTCTCTGCCGACAAATTCCTTTCCTATTTTTCCGGCCTGCGCAGAAATAATAATTGTTTTAAAACCAAGCTCAACAAATTCTTTGGCAATAGTTTCTGCTTCCAAACCCCAAAGAGGCTCCACCGGGGAGATATTCATATCTTTGCAAACCCGAATTATCCAATCCAGATGTTCCTGCAGGTAGATATCTCCAAAGATCATGCTGCCAATTCCTTTTACCGCTTTTACACCTTCTTTGAACTCTCTTTCATAATTTTCCATATCGTCGGTGACCTTAGGCTGCAGAACCGGGATACCTATCAACTCCCCCTGAAGTTTTATGATATCAGGAGTAACTCCATGAAAGCAGCAGCGATTCAAGTCCCGTGAAATAAAATTTATAAGCTTTTTTACTTCATACCCGTCCTTAAGCGCCTTGTAAAGCGCCAGGCAACTGTCCTTCCCCCCCGACCAAGAAGCCACCGATGTTCTTCCAAAATTTTGTTTGATCACTAAAACTTCCTTTTTGCAATATTTTGCTACACCACACGAAAAGTATTAAATACAAGGTACAAAGTACAAACTATTATAGGCGGCTAAAAAACTCCGCCAATATCTAATTATTTTTCACGGACACTCTTGTCCGCTTTCCGCATAATCTACTTCGTACTTTGTGCCTTGTACTTGTTAGTACTCTATTCCCTTCCTCGCGCTTATGCCCTTTTCGTACGGATGTTTAACCATCTTCATTTCGGTCACCAGGTCTGCCGCCTTGACTATTTCCTCGGGAACGCTCCTGCCGGTCAAAACTAACTCTACATGCATTGGTTTTTGCTTTATAATTGAAAGTACTTCCTCTACCTCTATAAGCCTGCCGCACATACAGTTATTTATCTCATCCATTACGACCATGTCGTATTTTCCCGACAATACCGCTGTTTTCGCTTCTGCGCATAGCATTTCCGCGTTATGCCGTAAATCATCCATTTTGATACTCTTTTTGAAGATAGGATGCGTCTGGTCGTTCCTGAATATTATTACATTTTTAAATTTTTTTGCCAGCGCAAGTTCACCGGTCTTATTACCTTTTGCCTTTAAAAACTGAAAAATCGCCACCTTAAAACCGTTTCCAGCCGCACGAAGAGCCAAACCAAAGGCCGCAGTAGTCTTTCCCTTCCCCTCGCCTGAGTATATTTGGACCAGTCCTTTCTTTAGCATCATAAGAGAACATTCCCCTTTACGAGCTCTACCTTCACCCCGTAAACATCCTTGATAACCTTTTTGGTGATTACTTTCTTCGGGCTGCCTTCTGTAAATATTTTTCCGGTTTTTAAAAGAACCAGCCGTTTACAGTACTTTGACGCCAGGTTAATATCATGCGAAATCATTATTACGGTAATTTTGACATTCTCATTGAGTTTTTTTATTAGTTCCAGTACATCTCTTTGATGATTAATGTCAAGATGGCTGGTCGGTTCGTCCAGTAAAAGCACCTTTGGCATCTGCGCCAGAGCCCTGGCTATAAAGACCCGCTGCCTCTCCCCGCTGGATAATTCATCTATATTTCTGTCCCTGAGCCGTAAAACATCCGCCAGTTTCATGGCCGAGTGGACTATGTTAACATCCTCTTTCTTTTCCCAGGAAAACCGGTTGATGTAGGGAGAGCGCCCCATCATAACGATTTCAAAAACAGTGAACGGGAAAATAATATTTTCGTCCTGCGGAACCATCGCAATATTTTTTGCGACGAATCTGGTATCCAGACGGAAAATATCCTCGCCTTTAAAAAGTACTTTTCCCTGCCCGGGTTTCAGACCCCGGCAAAGCATCTTTAGCAGCGTCGTCTTACCCGAGCCGTTGGGGCCGATAATACCCAGAAAATCGGCTTCTTCCACACTAAGATTTATATTTTTTAGAACTTCTTTTTTATCATACCCGAATGATATGTCTTTCGCTTCGAGTATTTTCATTTTTTCCTCTTTAATAAATACAAAAAGAACGGCCCGCCGAGTATAGCGGTAACCACCCCGGTGGGTATCTCAGCCGGAGAAATAATCGACCGGCATAAAGTGTCAGAAAGCACCAGAAATATTCCACCGCAAATAGCCGAGAAAGGGATTAATATTCTGTGATCAGGTCCGACTATCATCCTGGCAATATGCGGGATAATAAGCCCGACAAAGCCGATAAGTCCGCTTACCGAGACAGCCAGGGCTGTCAGTAAGGAATTAAGTATAAAGAGCCACTTCTTAACATTTTCGGTTTTGACCCCGAGATAAACAGCGCTTTCCTCACCTACGGCTATAACATTTAAATCATTTGAAAACATATATATTACCGCCATAAGGACAAGCGCAACCGGCGCAACATAGGGAAGAAGTTCATAGTTGGTATTGTTCAAAGTACCCATCATCCAGACAATCACCTCTGAAAGTCCCTTGTTTGACAGCGTAATCAGGAGCATGATTACTGCAGAAAAAGAAAAGTTAATTATTACTCCTGAAAGTAGAAGCGTGTGCATAGGCAGTTTGCCTTTTGTTTTTGCAAGGCCGTAAACTAAGAACATAGAAAGCAGTGCTCCCGCAAACGCCGAAAGAGGAACGATGGGAACGCCAAAAAAGAAAAATGGCAGGCTCGTTAATATAACTATTGCCGCGCCGAGAGCCGCGCCGCTGGAAACGCCGAGAAGATACGGGTCAGCCAGAGGATTTCTAAGTAAGCTCTGAAAGACCGCGCCGGAGACCGAAAGCGAGGCTCCTACTATAAGCGCAAGCAGGACCCGGGGTATTCTAACTTTCATAAGAATATCTTCTATATTTCCTTCCCAGGTAACAGAAATACTTTCTTTCAAATAGGGAATTTTAGAGAGCAGCATTTTAACGGCGGATAAAGGTTCTATGTAAACGCTTCCTATAAAAATACCCGCCACAAGACTCAGAAGTAGGAGGCCCAGGCCCAGGAGAATGTATATTCTAAACTTATTGCTCATTTATTGAATGCCCCGTCTACAATTTTTCTTGTGCGCACCACTTCTCTGCGCCTCTGCGCATCCGTAAGTCTTATATTTTTCATATGCGGTTTGATTTCAAGCGTTGCCACGCAATTTTTATCAACTTTCCCTGATTTTTTTAGTTCTTTGAAAACGGCCGCATAATCCATTGTTCCCCGGCCAAGCGGCAAATGAGAATCCTCCTCGCCGTTGTTATCATGTATATGTAATTCAAAAACCGGCAGGGGCAGCGCCCTTACATATTGGGAAAGATTTTCGCGGTCTATTATTCCTTTGTTAACCGCAATATGCATATGTCCGATATCTAAAAGAAGACCCAGGCGTTTTGATTTTATTTTTTTAGCGATGATTTCAAAATCCTCTATTTTCGAGTTAACCGTCCAGTTTTCTATCCCGACTTTTACATCCTTAATATGCTTTAGCGTGAATTTTAAAGCCTTGATTGTGTTTGTAGAATTATAAACCACCTCGTGCCTTTTGCCGATCTCATCAAAAGCCGGGTCAAAACAAATATTAAGTACGGTCTTTTCAAGTTTATTTTTCTTTATCAAAGCTTTGATATTATCCAGCCTGGTCTCTAGGTCCTTCAAAAATCTCTTTTTTCTCATAGAAAAAAAAGCGAGATGAAAAGTTACCGCCAACTTATGCTTTTTAATAGCAGCAACAACTTCTTTTTCGCTCTCCTCTTCGAATGAACTCCCGAGAAAACTTACCGCGGTAAATCCCAGCGAAGCTACATTTCCAATTGACTCCACTATAGATTTCTTTCTAATATTCCACAGCGCAATACCGATCTTCATCTGTCTCCTGCTTCGATTTTATAAAGTTTTAAAGTTTGTAAGGTAAAAGATTTTATTATTCTTCATCTATTGTCTTATTTTATGATCCACAAAATAAAACACCCCGTCCGCCAAGTTCTTTGCTTTGGCGAACGGGGTGCACCCTGATTTACTTATCCCGTCCAATAAAAAATCCGCTTTATTCCTTGTTCCGCGAAGGAAGCGGTATTTTCGTTATACGGTAAGGTTTTCTGACTCAAGGGTTATAACCTACTCTCCCGCCTTCCCGCCCGCTTTTCTTTGAGCAGTGGCCTTAGGATTTCGTACCCTTTCACAGCACCGGGAGTGCGCCGGATTCACACCGGCTTCCCTACACCGTAAAACAACTACACTTATATTTTAACGAAGCTCTTTCCTTTTGTCAACATAAAAGACGCCGGACTGTAAACTCTTCTTATATATCTTTGGTCATTTTCATGACTTCTTCAAGCGTAGTTTTACCCAGAAGGGCTTTTTGCCAGCCATCTTCTTTCATAAGACAGTGACTTTCCTGCATAGCGATGCGTCTTAAGTCTTTCGCAGGGATATTGCTTTCGACTGCTTCTTTTAATTTTGCATTCATTAAAATAATATCATGTACAGTAGTCCTTCCTCTAAAACCCGTACCACCGCATTCTTCACAGCCTTTGCCTTTAAAAAATTCCTCTCTGCTATTACCGGGTTCTTTCCCGAAATACTTAAACACCCGGTCTTCGGGAGTATATTTCTCTTTGCATTTTTGACACACCTTCCTCACAAGTCTTTGACCGATTATACCTGCCAAACCTGAAGAGATTTGATTAGCTTCTAAACCAAAGCTTTTTGCTAACCGTACAAGCGCCGCAGAGGCATCACCTTCGCTTAATTGCGTCAAGACCAGATGTCCGGTTAGCACTGTCTCCATTATCTCACCGGCTGTTTCTTTATCGGTTATTTCATTCAACATCACAACATCCGGATCGTTTTTCATTACGGCTTTGAGAGCTTTTGAATAAGTAAATCCTTTAGACTGGTCAACCTGTATCTGGCTAAGCCCGTAAAAAGCGTATTCCACCGGATTTTCTATAGTAAATATTTTATTTTTTGCTGAGTCAAAACTATTTATCGCGGCATACATAGTCGTAGTTTTACCGGAACCGGCCGGGCCGGCAAAGACAATCAAACCGTTGGGACTATTTAACAGTTCTCTGACAATATTATAATTTTCCGGAGAAAAATCAATTTGATCAAGTTTTAAAAGCACCGCATCGGCGTTTATAGGAATCAGAGTGGCTGCTTCGCCGTAAAAGGTCGGTAAAATATTTACTTTTACAACAAACCGCCGGCCGCCAAAATTCATTTCAAATCTGCCGCTTTGAGGTGCTGTTTTATTCAACAAGTCCAGCCCGGCGAGTTCTTTAAATTTTCCTATAATCAACTGATAAAGTTCTTTTGAAGGCGGCTCCACTTCTTTTAACACCCCGTCAATTCTGTAACGGAGCCTCGTTTTATTTTCAAAAATTTCCATATGAATATCGCTCGCTCTGGAACTTAAACCTTCCATAACAATATAGTTCAAAATTCGCGCCGCATCCGGCTTACCCGGCTCACTTTTAGTATTATTTTTTATTTTCTTAGTATTTTTATTACCCGGCCTTACAACAACAGCCTTGTTAATAATCTCCGTTGTCTCCTCTTTGGAAAAACCCTGTTCTTTAAGCCTGCTGGTAAATTTATCCACAAGGGATTCAAGTTGAACTTCAAATTTTGTTTTTTCTTTTTCTTTAGAGTGTAAAAATTCCATCAAACCTTCTTTATAAAAGCGCCACTGCTGCCCGGCTTTTACACCCTTAAGTTTTCCGCTCTTTAGCCATCTATACAGCGTCGGTTTGGTTGTGCCAAGAAACTTTAGAGCCTGCACTAAATTAAGTATTTCTTTATCATTTTTCTCCATTTTACCTCCAAACTAGTAACTGCTATCATCTGCTATCAATAGCATATAATATAAATCATATATTGTCAAGTAAAAATATTGTGTCTAAACCGCTGTATTATAATGCATCAGCGCAACATTATTAGTATAGAGGGAAGAGAATGCCCGCATAAGGTATTGACATAAGATAATGCTGCTATCTTTGTTTGATATAAAATGTTCTTGATAAACCCATGCCGATATATCCTAATTTTCGATAGAGCTTGTAAGCGGGCCGGCCGGTGTGGGTGGTTAGAAGGTTAGTTGTGGCTCCCTTTTTGCGGGCAAAAAGGCATTGTTCCAGCAGAAGTTTACTTCCGAGAGAATGGTTTCTGTGCTCATTGTTAACACTCAACCAGTCGATATAAAAATGCTTTGGATAAGGTTTACCGTATAATTTTAAATTTGAAGTGTTGCACTCTCCGATAAGAATGTCTTTATCAAATAATTTAAGCCGCGACTTATATCCTTCCATAATCTCCCGTTTAATTTCAAAGCCGCCGGGAGCAGAGAAAGGCTCAAGATTAGCCGGAATTTCTTTTTTAAACCAGCAGCGTTCTTGCGGGCCCCATTCTTCTGTGGCAGGAATGCAAAAAGCACTCGTTCTAAAAACAATTTCTTCTTTGATAAAAGTTGAAGGGAGCATCCCTGTATTAAAAAGCGTTAAAACTCTTAGACTTCCAAATTCAGGGTAAGCAAATACTTTTTCAGGTAGTTTCGAAAGAGCATAGGAAAGTATTTCATAACCGGCTTCTGTCTTCGAACAAACCAGCCAGAGAATAACTCCGTCCCCCGGCTCTATCAGGTTAAAATCAGCTCTCTTGCCGGTTTTGGGTAAAATCCCGAAGCAAGCCGCGCCTTTCAAGGTTTCCTTTTCAAAGAGACCGGCGATTTCCGCATTTTCGATAGTTTTATTATCCTGCAAAAATAATTCTATTGCTGCTTTGTCAGCTTCCTTAAACGGGTAAACGGTCTTAAGTTTTCCGTTTAATAATTCCGCCAGGCTTTTATAATCCTTTTTTTCAAGAGGCCGAATCTGCATCTAAGGCTCCAACGCTATTCTTTATCTTTTCTTATTCCTGCGCTATGTCCTTAAAATTACTCCCAAGGGGCCCGCAAGGAGCGGCTAAATGTTTTTTGCCATCCACTTTAATTTGTCTTCCCCGTGAACGCCTACGCCTTCATGCCCGGCGTATGTATATACAACAAGGTCTTTCTTGCATTTCAAATGATTGAAGGCCGCAAATATCGTAGAAGGCGGGCAAATAATATCCTGCATGCCGACACTCACATGCATTTTGGCTTTTATCCTGTCCGCCAGATTCATATTATCGACATAACTCAAGGTTTTAAATACCTGTGTTTCCGTTGAGGGATGCTGTTTCATGAACATTAATATTTCTTTATATGGATTTTCTGCAATATCAACACCGCGCCTGAAATGGCATAAAAACGGCATCCAGGCAGCGCCTATCTTTGGTCTTGGGTCCAGTGCGCATACCGCAAGAGTAAGCCCGCCGCCCTGGCTTCCTCCGGTAACAGCTATCCTCTTCAGGTCAATCTCTTTTTGCGCACAAAGAATATCGAGTGCGCGCACGCAGTCCATATAAACCAGTCTGTAATAATACTCTTTCGGGTTAAGAATACCCTGTGTCATCCAACCCCAGACATGCCCGCCTTCGTATTTTGCCCCATCGCCGCTTTCTCCGGACTGCCCCCTTACATCAATTGTAAAAACCGTGTACCCCTGAAAAACCCAGGAAAGGTAATCGGCTACAACACCTTTGTGCCCGCTATAACCGTGTATGCTTAAAAGTCCGGGAGTATTCTTCGCGCCTTTTTCTTTAAGTAAAAACCCGCACATTCTGCCGCCGTTGAAACCGTCGTAAAACACCTTGTATGCTTCAAGCTTTTCTACAGGATAGTCTATCTTTTCTATTTTAACATTTAGCGGTTGTCTTTTTGATTCCGCAAGTGTGTCTTTCCAGAATTTATCAAAATCCTTTTCCTTGGTAAGTTTTGGTTTGTAGCTTCTTAGTTTCTCTATCGGCATATCTACTAAAGCCATAAATTCCTCCTTTTTGAGAACGATTTCACTGATTACAAAGCTACTGGATTCCACTGATTTAATAAGTGTCTAATGTCTGTAAATGTCTATAAAAGTTCCTAAAAGTCTATAAATGTAAGAGCTTCTATAGAAATATTAGGACTGTGGTCCCCAGTAAAAATAAATATATAGAAAAATAATATAGTTTCTTTTTTTGTATTAGGTTAACCAGAAGTTTGATACACAGAAAACCTACTATCGCGGCGGCTATTATTCCGGCCAGATAAACTACCGGATTTACCCCGATCATATCACTTTTTGTAAGATGCCTGGATTCAAGTACTGCGGCGCCGAGAACTGCGGGAACAGAAAGCAAAAATGAAAACTCCGTTGCAAACTTTCTGTCCAGTTTAGCAAAAAGCCCGCCGGCAATGGTGGAGCCGGAGCGGGAGATACCCGGAATTATTGCAACGCCCTGTATCAGGCCTACAAAAAGGGCGTTTGGCAGTGACATTTCTTTTTCTGTTTTACTCCCTTCTTTTACTCTTTCGGCTAATAGAAGTATTATTCCCGTAACAACAAAAGCTGCACCGATAAGCCGGATATCTGAGAACATATTTTCAAAGGTTTCTTTAAAAGCAACACCGATAACGCCTGTAACAGCTGTCGAAGCAAGTACCAGTCCGAGTAGTTTTAAATTCTTGAAAATCTCTATTATCCTTTTCCGGAAATATATAACCACGGCAAATATGGTACCGACATGGAGGGAAACATCAAAAAGCAGACCGGGTTGTTTAAAATCCTTTATAAAACTCTGTACCAGCGCCAAATGCCCGGAGGAACTTACCGGCAGGAACTCGGTAAGACCCTGGATGACGCCAAGGAGTATGGATTGGAATAGAGTCATATTTCTCCTGTTTTCTCTGGTAGCCGCATCCCTTCAGGGTGCGCCTCGCAGGCTAAAGCCTGCGGCTGCCTTATTAAAATTATTTAATGTTTTTTAAATTCGTTTCCATCCTGCGAATGCATTCTGCGGAACCAAGAGCCGGGAGGACATTCGCCAGTTCGTCGCCGTGTTCCGCACCCGTAATAGCTATGCGAATGGGCATAAACAGGTCTTTGCCTTTAACATTTGCCTTTTTTCCGGCTTCAGCAATCAGCACCTTGCAATTTTCTTTTGTTATCTCATTGGCTTTTAAAACCTCTATGAAAGCATTTATCGTTGCCGCTGCGTTATTTATCCCGCTCCAGACATTTGCCGCTTTCTCATCAACCGCTTTTACCTCGGTATATATGGAAGCAAGTTCCGATATTTGGTCAAAATGTTTTACCCCGGTCTTTATTTTGAGGAGAACATCTTTTTTCCAGTTATCAGGTTTTGAAATATTGTTAAGATAGGGCAGAGCATATTTTAAATAGACTTCTTCCGGTAATTTCTGGATATATTCGTGGTTCATCCAGGTGAGTTTTTTTTCATCAAAGATGGAGCCGCTATGCCCTACATCTTTTATATCAAAGTTTGTGAAAATTTCTTCTTTTGATTTTATCTCGACTCCGTCCTTCGGGTACCAGCCGAGAAGAGACATGTAATTAAACATCGCTTCGGGTAAATAACCCTTGGCGCGATACGCAAGCAGTGAGGTTTCCCCGTGTCTTTTTGAAAGTTTGCTTCTGTCCGCACCAAGAATCATTGAAAGATGCGCAAATTCAGGCATTTCAAAACCGAAGGCCTCATAGAGCAGTACCTGCCTGGGCGTATTTGAAAGATGATCCTCCCCTCTTATTACATGTGTAATTTCCATAAGATGATCGTCGATAACTACGGCAAAGTTATAGATGGGAACCCCGTCAGAGCGGGCGATAACAAAATCTCCAATCTCCTTGGTGTTGAACTCAACAGCGCCTCTTACCATATCGTTAAATTTAACAAGGGTATTTTCGGTAACGGTAAACCTGACAACGAATCTTTCCTTCTTGGCCAGTTTCTCTTTTATCTCTGTTTCTGAAAGTTTTTTGCACTTTCCTCCGTACTTATACGGGGTTCCGGCTTTTACCGCCTGTTGCCTCTCTATTTCAATCTCTTCCTCGGTACAGAAGCAATAATAAGCCTTTTTCAAAGAAAGGAGTTTGTCTAAGTATTCATTATACATAGAAAGCCGCTTCATCTGAGAATAAGGACCAAAGTCCCCCTTTTCTTCGTTTAAACCAAAATAACCCTCGTTCCAATCAAGCCCGAGCCATTTTAGTGAATCCACAATAACCTTGACCGCCTCCGGTGTAGATCTTTCCTGGTCGGTGTCCTCAATTCTTAAAATAAATTGCCCGCCCACCTTTTTAACAAAGAGATAATTAAATAGCGCGGTCCGGGCATTGCCTATGTGCATATACCCCGTAGGCGAAGGCGCAAACCTTACTCTTTTTGCATCAGTCATATTGGTTTCCTTTTTTACTTTTCTTTCGCAGCGCTTTGTTTTATCCGGCGCGCGTCAAACTAAAGTACAATGCTGCATAAATCTTTTCAATTTTTTCTTTACCTCTTCCAGTTGGAACTTTGTAAGCTTTCCTTTCCTCTTCCCTTCCGGAATCTGCCAGATAGGAAGTTTTTTATAAGGATCGTTTTTGTATCTCGGAATTATATGCCAGTGAATATGGTGCGTAATGTTTCCCAGATTTTCGTAGTTAATGCGAGCCGGCTTAAAGGCCCTGTCGATTGCGCCCGCGACTGTTATTACATCCGCATATAAAACTTTTTGGTTTTTTTCCGAAAGTTTTCCGAGCTGTTCTTTGTGGTCTTTCGTAAAAAGAATGCAATAGCCTTTAAAGTACTGTCCGTGCCCGAGAATAACATAAGAACTTTTAAACTCCGCAATAAAACCATCGCAAGAACCCGTCTTCCTGATTGACTTTATTTGTTCACAAAAATAGCAGGACATGTTAACTCCAAGCACTAAGATCAAAGCACCAAATTCTAAACAAAATCGTTGCAGTATATTTATGAACAAAGGAACAGACTTTGATAATATTTTATTACTTATTTATATCTTACAAAGCTTCTGTTTAGTGCTTAGAATTTTGACCTTAGTGCTTTCTCTTTCGTTCTAAACTGACTACTGCCTGCGCCTGCATCGCTTTCAGGTGCCCGATTTCACCCAGGGCCTTGGCCGTTGTCGCTTTGACACTTACCTGCTCCGCTTTTATTTTAAGCACCGTTGCTATATTGTATTTCATATCAGAAATATACTGTGAAAGATGCGGCTTTTCCGCCATTATTACAGAATCAATATTTACAAGGGTGTATTCTTTTTTTAGTTTTTTCCAAACAAGCTCAAGGAGAGTAAGACTGGAGGCATCTTTGTACTCCGGGTGGTCCACGCCAAAAATAACACCGATATCTCCTTCATTGGAAGCGCCCAGCAGGGCATCAATGATTGAATGACATAAAATATCGGCATCCGAGTGCCCATCTAATCCAAGATAAAAGGGGATATGCACTCCGCCCAAAATCAGATTTCGCCCGCGCTTTAGCCTGTGAATATCTATGCCAAGTCCTACAAGATTTTTAGACATATCCCGCTCCCATAAAATTATAACCAAGCTTTAGCAGGCAGTTATTGCCCCTTAAAAGGAGCCTCTAATCAGTAAATATACAATCTCTCCGTTAAAGCCTGCAATTACCGGAACCAAAAGATTGTCGTCCAGTTTTGTCACGGCGGTTTCAACTACCGTTGCGGTAACCGCCATTACTATAATAACAAGCCACATGGGTTCACCCGCAGGCACATAGGAATACTCCCACCACATTCTTCCACCGGCAGGAATACGCAGCAAGAGAAACCCTATAAAAATATTAACAACTAGTTCCGCCAGAAAACCTTCCCAGGCCTTTTCTTTTAAAAAAGGTAAGGGATGCCTGCCATATTTGCTCCCTACCACGGCCGCGGCCATATCCCCGAAAGTAACCATTAAAATACCCGTGGCCGCTATTCGCAAATCAAAGATGGCAAGAGATATAATCGAACCCAGAAGAAAATAAATCTCCCCGCCCATATGGTTTTTTTCTTTGTCGCGCCTGAATTCCCATAGTTTTCTAACGAACGGAATTTTTTCCCCTAGTTCCAGCCGCACATACTCAAGCTCAAAAAGTATTATGAGCATAAAAGAGAGGAAAAGAAGCGCGACTTTATGATTGACCGAATTTGAAACCAGCACATAAGAAACAAGAAAAACTACCGAAAAAAGATGTATGGACTTTCTGATCAATTCCTTTTTAAAACTCCAGAGCTCTTGTTTCTCCGGGGTTTTTCTTCTCATTCCACACTTACTGCGTTTCTACCGGCGTGTTTTGATTTGTAAAGCGCTTTATCGGCTTTCACAATCATCCCTCTACCGTCAATAATAGATTTGTCCCAGGATCCGACGCCGACACTCAGGGTAACCCTTATTATTTTCCCGTGGTAATTAAATTTTGTCTGGCTCACAAACTGTCTCAACCGTTCCCCGAGACGCCGGGCACTTTCCACATCCGAAATAGGAGCAATAATTGAAAACTCGTCGCCGCCATAGCGTCCTATAGTGTTAATCTTTCTGGTGTTTTTTCTGATAAGCTCCGTTACCTTGATGAGAATATAGTCGCCCGCGTCATGGCCGTAAGTATCGTTGATTTTTTTAAAATGATCCACATCTATCATCAGCAGGCAAAGCAGGCCGCCATAACGCTTAACCCTTTCCACTTCGCGCTCCAGGAGCGTCTTAAAATGTTTCTGGGTAAAAACATGCGTGAGCCCGTCTCTGGCCACTTCCGTTTTTAGTTGCTGGGTTTTCTTTTGCGCTTCTACAACTTCTGTTTTTAGCTGCTGAGTTTTAATCTGGGCTTCCGCCAGGTCCTTCTGTATTTCCCGGATAATATCTCCGTAGGTAATAATACCCACAAGACGCTTGTTATCGGTGATGGGGAGTCTTCTTATCCGCTTTGAGGCCATAAATTGCAGGGCAGCCCTGGTCTCATGCTTTGGTGACATTGTAAATACCGGTGAATGCATAAGGTCGCCGGCCCTTTTAAAGGACAACGGATTGCTCCCGTTTTGGCCTATGAAACTTACAATATCTCTTTCGGTAATAATGCCTTGCGGGAACTTATCTTTTAGAATAACTATAGACCCTATCCTGTGCTTTTCCATCAAGGCACAGATTTCACTGATAGGTGTATTTGCATTTGCCGTAATAACCGACCTGGACATTAAATTTTGTATCTTCAAATATTTCTCCTCACCTTATTCTTACATCACATTAAACAGAAATCTACATCTACCTGTTTTCGATAACTTTTTTAATTCTTGCCAAACCTTTTTCAATGGTATCAGTTGAGGTCACATAAGAGAGTCGCACATACTCCTCGGTCTCACCTTCATTTTTAGGTCCAAAATAGGTGCGTGCAAGGACCGCAACACCCGCCTTATCAAGAATATAGCCCTGCAGTTCTTTAGCATCCTTAAAACCCAGGTTTTTACAGGCCCCGGTTACATTCGGAAACGCATAGAAAGCGCCTTTTGGGCTTTTACAGGAAAAACCCTTAATATCATTTAAAAGCTTTACTATAAGGTCGCGTCTCTTCCTGTACTCGACCTGCATTTTATCCATAGCTGTTTGATCTCCGGAAATGGCTTCAATTGCCCCGTACTGCGCGAAGGTATTAACACAGGAGTTTGTGTTATTCTCCAGTTTGGAAATATAAACCGCAAGCTCTTTAGGCATAATACCGTAGCCAAGACGCCAGCCGGTCATAGCGAATGTCTTAGAAAATCCGTCCACAATGATAGTTCTTTCTTTCATGCCGGGCAAAGAAGCAATTGAAATAAATTTACCGTCATATAGTATCCTGCTGTAAATTTCGTCCGTCATTATCCAGCAGTTATATTTTCTGGCAAGTTCGGCAATATCCTCAAGATCCTTGAGCGAAAGCACGCTGCCGGTAGGATTTTGCGGAGAATTAAGAATTATCATCTTTGTTTTTTTATTTACAATTTTTCTCAGGTCATTCACATCAAAAGAGAAATCTTTGTTCTCCCAGAGCGGCAGGGCCACGGACTTAGCACCGACGAAATTAGCCACAGATTCATAAATAGGATAGCCGGGATTGGGATAAATTACCTCGTCGCCCTCATTTACCAGTACGGTCACCACATCATAAAGTATATGCTTTGCGCCAGAGGAAACTATTACTTCTTCGGGGTCGAATTCCATTTTACGGAACTCTCCGGCGGCTTTAGCAATAGCCTGCCTTAAGGGTAAAATACCGTTGCTGGTAGTATAATGAGTTTGATTTTCATTTAGCGCCTTTATACAGGCATCTTTAATATTTTTTGGGGTGTCAAAATCAGGCTCGCCTATTCCAAAAGTAATTATATCCTTGCCTTCACGCCGTAGTTTTCCGACTAAAGCACTCATTTCGAATGCCGTTTCGGTACCAAGTCTGCTCATTCTGTTTGCCAATTGCATAAATTTACCTCCATTTATTTCTCGCTTCAGACATTGATAATATTTTACCTTAAAATGACCTATAAAACAACACTTTTACAGTTTAAAATTTTAAGATTACAGCGCCTGAGTTAAGGAAAAGTTATTGAGTTCTTCACTCTGGCGGGAAATGTTTTTCACTCTATTAGTCAGCGTTCTTAAAAACATTTTCAAGAATTTCCCCGGCAGAAGAAAATACCAATAAGCACAATTATCTATTATATTGCTTTTCACTGCCTTTTTAGTTAATATATAGAAAGCACTTGCATCAAAGCCGGTTTTCACATAATTTTTCTGCCTGAAATATGGTTTTCTTTTATAAAAAGTCAGGCAAAAAATATATTTTCCGGAGAAAATCATGGTTGAGCTTTTAAAAACTATTTTTTACGACAGGCATGTCGCACTTTCAGCCACCATGACCGATTTTGGCGGCTGGAATATGCCGCTTAACTACCCGCGCGGAATCATAGAAGAACATCTACAAACCAGAAAATCCGCCGGCCTTTTCGATGTTTCCCACATGGGCCGTTTTATAGTCCGCGGTAAAAATTCCCTTCTTTTTTTACAGCATATTCTTACCAACAATGCCGCAGCTCTTGAGGTAAATCAGGCTCAATACACATTTATCCAAAATGCAAACGGCGGAGCTCTTGACGACGCTTATCTCTATAAATTTTCTCCGAATGAATACATTCTTGTGGCCAACGCCGGGAATCAACTCCGGGACTGGGAACACCTTTCCCATATTGCAAAAAGATACACTGGTGGCGTGGAAGTAGAAGATAAATCTATAGAGATCGCCATGCTTTCCCTTCAGGGCCCCAAGTCAAAAGAGATCCTTAACTCTCTTTTGGAAGAAGGAAAAATACCGGAGCCGGTTAAAAACTCCATAAGTTCCGTAAAAATAAACAACAATAAAGTGCTTGTAGCCAGAACCGGGTACACCGGCGAGCCTTTGGGTTTTGAGATTTTTGTTGCCCGGGAAAATGCGCTTAAACTCTGGGATACCCTGATTGAAAAAGGCGCTTCTCCTATTGGCCTTGGCGCCCGGGATACTCTGCGCCTGGAAAGCGGACTTCCTCTTTACGGCCACGAGTTGGGTGTCGATAAAGAAGGGAAAGAAATTCCTATTTTTTCCGTGCCTTTGGCTAAATTTGCGGTGAGTTTTTCCCCTTCGAAAGAAAATTTTATCGGGAAAGACGCGCTGGTAAAACAGTTTGAGGCGCTTAAAAAATTTATCAAACAGGATTATTCAGATATAAAAACTTTACCAAAAAGAGTGCTGCCCTTTGCAGTTATAGGAAGAGGTATTGCGCGCCAGGGCTTTATGGTTCTAAAAGACGGAAACCAGGCCGGCTATGTAACCAGCGGCACGATGATACCCTATTTTAAAACTCACGGTACAGGGGTTTTTTCAAAGCCCTCGGAAGAACATTCAATGCGTGCCATAGGCCTTGCCCTCCTTGATTCCACGGTCACTGAAGGGGACATGATACAAATTGATATCCGGGGAGTAAAAGCCGACGCGGTTATAGTAAAATGGCATCTAAGAAGCGACGCTCCTCCTTACGCCCGGCCTATTCTGGCGGAACACGCTCCGGCTCCAGAAATAAATAGACCGCCTGCCTCCTCTCAGCAAAAAGCCGGGGAACTTTTAGAAAAAGCTTTTCAAAACACAATCTGGCGCCAGAAGGAATGTATAAATCTCATCCCTTCGGAACAGACCCAGTCGCCGGCAACCAGGCTGCTTACGGTAATGGATCCGGCTTTCCGGTACGGCGAGCACAAAAAGGTAAAATCTTTCTATGATGCTGAGGTTTTTTATTATCAGGGTACAGATTTTATTCAAGAAACTGAAAATCTCATCGGCCTTGAATTCAAAAAATATCTGGGCTGTGAAAATGTCGAAGCCCGGGCCATTTCCGGGCAGATGGCGAACATGGCGGTTTTCGCGGCAATGCTCGATTACATAAACCGGGATAACAGAAAAGCTGAAACCCGGCGCCTGGAATATGTTATGAATAACCATATAATCCGGGGAGGGCATCTTTCAGCCCAGCCGATGGGTGCGTTGAATAATTTTATCCGTATTGACCCAAAAACAGAAAAGCCTTCTATAATTAATTTTCCTACACTTGCGGAAAACCCTTACAAAATAGATGTAAATGCGGCAAAAAAACTGGTGGCGGATTTTAAGCCTGAACTTATAATCTTTGGAAAATCCATGGTACTTCATCCGGAACCGGTGGGAGAAATAAAAGACTTTATCCGGGCGCAGGGAATAACCTCTATTGTTATGTACGATATGGCTCATGTACTCGGCCTGATCGGCCCGTACTTCCAGGAGCCGTTTAAAGACGGAGCTGATATCGTCACGGGCTCCACTCATAAAACTTTCTTCGGCCCGCAAAGAGGGATTATTGCTTCCGGCTTTACCCCAAAAGAAGACAACTTCAAATTATGGGAAGCAATTGAAAACCGCATCTTCCCGGGTTCCGTCTCCAATCACCATCTGGGAACTCTCCTGGGTCTTTTAATGTCAGCATACGAAATGAATGAGTTTAAAGACGAGTATCAGGAAAAAGTTATTACCAACGCAAAAGTTCTGGCAAAAGCCTTAAAAGACCTGGGGCTGGATGTAGCAGGGGACTCCAAAGTTTCCTTTACCGAAACCCATCAGGTGATAGTCAATGTGGGTTACGCTAAAGGCCCGGAGACCGCAAAACGCCTGGAAGAAAATAATATAATTGTTAACTACCAGGCCACGCCGGAAGAAGAAGGTTTTACGGCTTCAGGCGCTATCCGTCTGGGCTCTTCCGAAATGACCAGATTCGGCATGAAAGAAAATGATTTTAAAGAGCTTGCGCAATTGATAAAGGATTGTATAGACGGAAAACCGGTTAAAGAAGAAGTAAAACTCCTGCGTTCAAAATTCCTGGAACTACAATTCTGCTTCAAAGAACCCGAAATCGCCGAGAAGATTCAAAAACTCCACGGCTTATTATAGTTTCATTATTTTGTCAAGCCATGCATGAAAAACCAGTCAATTGTAATTTTCTACTTACTGTGTCTTTCCTTTGATTTCTTTACATGACCTTTCCGATCAAATTTTTTCCAGGAGGGAGGTTTTGGCCTTGCTTCCGTAGCGTTCAGCTCCATTTGCTGACAAAGATCAAAAACTGCCGGCCGAAGAATATCCTGGATACATTCAGGAATATGCCTTTTATGCTCAAGGTGGTTCTGAACGCACAGAACACAATTGCCCCAGATGGGACATTGAGGTTGCGTACATGTACAATGTTTATTAAGCGAGATCTTTAGGTCTTTCATTTGCCGCTCCTTTTTGTAAATCAAGAATTTTTCAGCTTTCTTAAAACTTATAATACCAGAAGATTGCCGTTTCTACGCTGTCCTTATTTATACCTTTGTATAGTTCGGTATCAATACCGCCTATTTTAAAACCGTTAGTTTTGTAAAATTTACAAGCGGCTACATTAGTGTTTTGCGTTTCTGCCATTATTCCCGGAAAACCGTTCGCTCTGCTCCACTTCTTTGAGCAGTCCATAAGCATTCTTCCGGCCCCCCTCCTGCGATAAGCCGCTTTAATGGCTATCTCCAGCCGCACATAATTATTCCAGTGTTTCTCAAGAATAACTTCTCCCGCTAATTTCCCATCAAAAAAAGCAAATATGACAGTTTTCTTCGGATTCTTTATAAACTCTTCAATATTTACTTTTGTGCTTTCATATTTCTTTTTATACAGTTTTACCGCTTTTTCTTTTAATTCAAACCGCCCGGCAATGAAAGAAATCTCATAAACGGATGAAATAGTAAATTCTTCATCACATTTATTGAGGTGCTGCGCATTCTTCCTGTCTAATTCTTTTATTTCAATCAATTATTTCCTCCTATTCTGTCATCTATGTAAAAGTTTGTCAAGACGCAACAATCCTCCCAGGGCAAAAATAAATGCGTTTGCCAAAACTCCTTCCATAGCCAATTAGCAAGTTTCACTTTTTGTTTTGCCTTTCATGCTTTTATTTACATTAATTTCACTTGGTCTTCAGTCATCTATCGGGGCTCTTTAAGAGCAT
>CAIYPD010000106.1 GCA_903928075.1 Candidatus Firestoneibacteriota bacterium | reverse complement strand
GAGTGTAAACACAATGAAATCTACTGGAAAAACGGGGATTATATCGGAGTAGGGGCCGGCGCAGCAAGCAAGACGCAGCGGAGCCGGAGCTTGAATATAGAGGATATAGAAGAATATATAGTATTGATTAAGAAAAATAAAAATGCTATAATACAAAGTCAAAAATTGAGTCAGAGTGAAGAACTTAGTGAAGCGGTTTTCCTCGGTCTCCGGATGCTCGAAGGATTGTGTCTTTCGGTATTCAAAAAAAGATTCGGTAAAGATTTTTTTGTTTTATTCGGGGAAAAGTTTGAAAAGCTTTCCGGATTAAATCTTCTTGAACAAAAAAATGGTTATATTAAATTGAGCAGGAACGGACTTTTTCTTTCGAACGAAGTGTTTGTTGAATTTGTCTGAAAATATATAGGAGGAAAGTAAAGTGAAGAGTTATCAGATTAAACCCGCTGAAGTTGTGCGGAAGTGGTATATAATTGACGGAGCCGACAAAATATTAGGCAGAATCGCTTCAAGAGCCGCTATGGCTATTATGGGGAAGAACAAACCTATATACACGCCTAATGTTGATTGCGGGGATTTTGTGGTGGTTATCAATGTCGATAAAATAAAATTAACCGGAAAAAAGCTTGAGCAGAAACTTGATTTTACCCATTCCGGGTATCCGACAGGCGATAAATACACGCCCTATGGAATATTAATGAAGAAGAATCCGGAAAGAGCTGTAATGCTTGCCGTTAGGGGTATGCTTCCTAAAAATAAACTAAGAGATAAAATGATCAAAAGAGTAAAATCATACCAGGGTGACAAGCATCCGCATGTTGTGGAAAAGCCTGTTACCATGAAAGTTTAAGGAGGAGATTAACTTGCAGGAAACTACCAAGAAAAAGAAAGGACTTGTGGTTGGCAGACGTAAAACTGCTATTGCGAATGTGAGAATTATTGACGGCGACGGCAAGATTACGGTAAATAACAGAAAATTTGAAGAATTTTTCCCGAGGCCGGTGCATCAGATATTTGTTAAAAAAGCGCTCGAGCTGCTGGGCCTCAATACAAAGATTGATGTCCATGCTAAAGTATTGGGCGGCGGCGTTACCGGGCAGGCAGAAGCTTTAAAGCTCGGTATAGCAAGAGCACTAATACAGTACAATCCTGATTACAGGTCTGTGTTATCACAAAACGGTTTGCTTCTAAGGGATCCGAGAATGGTTGAAAGAAAGAAATGCGGCAGAGCAGGGGCGAGAAAGAGATTCCAGTTCAGCAAGCGTTAATTTTCTAATAGTAAATAATAAAAAACCCGCTCTGCCGGCAACGGCTGAGCGGGTTTCTCTTTTTCTAACGACCAAAATGAAAATAATAATAATGTTAGCACCGGCGCAGCCGGGTTGAAACGAAAGGATAATTAATAATAGATGATGAATGATAACATAAGGGATGATTAGTAATAAATAAAAGTGACAATTACCGGAAAGTTGAAAAATGTAAAAAACAAGGGTGTGTGATTTGGATCTGAAATTCTTTATTCATACTTTTGGCTGTCAGATGAATCAATATGATTCAGAACTTGTTTCGGGTATACTTGAAACGGCCGGGTTTCTTAGAGCGGATAGTTATCAGAAATCTGATATTTGCCTTGTTAATTCCTGCTCGGTCCGCGAGCTGGCCGCGCAAAAAGCCAGAAGTGAGCTTGGACTCTATGCAATGCATAAAAGGCAAAGCAAAAAAAAGATTTACTATGGAATTCTGGGTTGCCTTGCCGAACAGGAAGGAAAAAATTTCCTTAAAAAGTTCCCGGATGTGGATCTTGTGGTTGGGCCCGCTTTTGAAAGACAGCTGGAAGAGTTGATTAAAAAAGTGCTTGCAGGGG
>CAIYPD010000105.1 GCA_903928075.1 Candidatus Firestoneibacteriota bacterium | reverse complement strand
TGCCCCCTCCAAAGAGATTGGCGGGCACAGCGCCAGTCTTTTTGGAGGGGCGGAAGTAATTTAGTTTTATGCACTTAATTAGCAATTAGGAATCAGCAATTAGTAATTTAGTTGCGAAGTAGCGAAATCCGCCAACGCTTTGGGGCGGAAGCAATTATATCGGAGTGTTTAATGAAAAGATCAACGGTTCTGGCTGTCCTAGCGGTGCTTGTAGTTACTCTTGTAATCGGCCTTGCCGGGATATTTTTTCCCGCCTCCCCGAAAGAAACATTAAAAGTTGTAATTACCGGCAAGGAATGGCTGAATACTGAATTTGGCCGGGACCGGCTGGAACTTAAAGGCAAAAACACTCTGGTAGTCTTCTGGAATGCCTCGGATATAAACAGCCTGAAAACCGTCAAAAAACTGAATGAATGGAAAGCTCAATATGGCGGCCTCCTTCAGATAGCCGGTATTCATTGCCCGGAATTTGAGTTCGAAAAAGAAAAAAAGAATATTGTGCGGTTAGTCGAGGAATTGAAAATTAAGTGGCCGGTACTTCTTGATAATGACGGCGCTTTAAAGAAAATATTTAAAAATACGGAATTACCTGCGCTGTATCTTATTAATTCTTCAGGCAAGACCGTCTATACCCACAAAGGCGACGGAGATTATGAAATTTCTGAAGCGGAGTTTCAGGCGGCGGTAAAAGTAATGGAGCCAAACGCCACCCTGCCGAAACTTAAAAAACCGGAAATTGCCGGGGTCTGCTTTATTATCACCCCTGATCTTTATACCGGTTCAATAAAAGGCCTGCCGGCGAATAAGGGGGGCTTTATTGCGGAAAAACTACATGATTACAAATTTAACGCCGAGATTCCCCCGGATGCTTTCGCATTAAAAGGTAAATTCAAGGCGTTAAAAGAATATGTAGAGTCAGAAACTCCCGGTTCCGGGTTGTTTTTGAACTTTGCCGCCACCGAAGTAAATATTGTGGCCGACTCTGTTTTAAACGGGGACACCATGCTCGAAGTTCTTCTTGACAATAAACCGGTAAAACCGGAAAGTAGAGGAAGAAATCTTGACGGGAATAACCAGGTGCGGCTCAAATATCCCGGCATGTACCAGTTGCTCAAGAATACTGCAAAAGCCGAGAAAGGAATTCTTTCGGTTAAGCTGGTTAAGGGAAAATGCAGGTTGTATGCTTTTCGTTTCTATGGTTGCTCGGAATAGAGCAACCTGATGACACTGATAGAAGAAGAGAGATGGCACATATGAGTGCGGATGAGATGTAGATAGATAATAAAAGCAAAGAGCTAGCCCTTCCCCTTCTGTCATCCCTGGCTAAGATCGGAGATTCAGTGTCTTTCGACTAGCTCCGGAAAGTCTCAGAAAAGAAAATAGTCACATTTAGTCAAAAACTGCAGGAAAACAAATGTCAGCTATCAGAAATTAGTAATTATTCTTAGATAAATCTTTCAAACCTTTCTTTTGTGACTTTGCATATGGGGCAGACATCGGGCGGCTCAGGGCGCGCGCATAGGTAACCGCAGACTTTACAGCGGTAGACGGGCAGGGGAAGTTTGGAAATCCGGTCAATCTCTGTGGGTTGTTTTTTTTGTTCTTCAGCCATTAGTAGCCTCTGCTTTTTTACGGGTCGTCTTTCCGGGATAGCTTTCACCATAATTTCGCCTTTAGCTGCTTTTTTTGAAATATAAAGCGCGCAGTAACAGGCTTCGTAGTCGGTAATATCCCTGTCCCTGTAATCACACGGGCAGATAATATCCAGGTCCTCTTCTTTTATCCCGGCAGCCAAACGGCAGGGGCAGGCGCGATAGCCGAAACGCTCTTCATTTACAAGCAGGCTTTTTACCAGGTCCAGCGTAAATTCTATATCGGGATTTAAATAGTAGCCGCCGCCGGCAGCGTCTTTTTTAAGCGTTTCATACAGAGCTTCTATCTTTTCTTTGGGGATGTCGTTCAAGTTGAAAGTTTTTCCTTAATATCCTCGGGTTGATATCCCAGAATAGCTTCCTTGTTATTTATTACCATAGTAGGGAAAGAGACTGCGGCGTTCCACTTTTCTATCTCTACGCTTAGTTTTTCTTTTTCTTGCGCGGTTACGGTATCAACATCAATATAGTTATATTCCACGCCCAGGTCTTTTAATAATTGTTTTGTCTTCTTGCACCAGATACAGGTGCTTAGAGTATAGAGCAATATGTCAGCTCTTTTTACGCCTTTTACATTGTTTATCTGCATTTTTCCTCCGGTACCCTGTATCAAAAATAAAAAATTATTAGTATCTGCTCTGGTTTATTATAAACTAATAAAATATATATCTCAATAATATATTTTCAACAAAAAAAATATAAGATGTAATGTAATTTTCTTGAAATTTTACAGGGAATTTGCTAGAATATACTTATGACAATACAACCGGCAGAAAGAAGGAAGCGTTCTGAAAGAAGAAAGCATATGCGCTATATAGCAAATGGTAAAGCAGAACTCTTTGTTTCTAATACAGATACACAGCAGTTGGTCGGTGCGGGCGCTGTTACGGATATAAGCCGTGGAGGCCTGCGCTTTGAGAGCAATATTGAGTTTGATCAGAACAATGTGTTAGTAAAGTTCTCTCTTCCCGGGAAAAAAACAAGGTTTTCTTTCAATTGTCTGAGAGTAAGAGCCAGAAAAGAGGCAGACCGTTTGATTTACGGCTTTAAAATCGAAGAAGCAAAGTGCACAGAAAAGATGAAACTATGGTTATATCTTGTGGCAAATAAAGCATCCTAACCCGCCCGTCTCTCTTTAGTCCGCGTTAACCCTTCTCCCTCAAAAAATGAAAACCTTAAAATATTATCCTTATTTCCCCAATGGTGACAGTTGTACTAGCTCAAAAATTCGGTAACCCTTTTGTCCTTGCGAGGAGTCTGCCGATAGGCAGGGCTTTCGACGAAGCAATCCAGAAACGATTGCGCGATCTGAACCATAAGTTCTAATTTGAGTTTGCTTTATCATTAGCCACGGCTATCGCCGCATTCCTCGCAATGACAGCTGAAAATTAATTTAAAGGAAAAAAGCGGTACCTATTTAATAAGCATTTACAACAGTGCCCTTTTGAGGTTTCTCTTTGAGAGGGAAATTGTTTTGTG
>CAIYPD010000104.1 GCA_903928075.1 Candidatus Firestoneibacteriota bacterium | reverse complement strand
TTAGTCATTGATTTGGTTGCGGTTTTGTGTTCCTATCAATTTGCCTATTTGATTAGAACTGTTATTTTGCCTGAGTTTATTAGATTCCCATTCCCTGAACCGTTACCCATTTCCGTAATTAATCCTGTATGGTTGCCTGTACTTTTTCTTTTTTTCTACTGGTTTGAGCAGTTATACTCCAGAAAATACCCTTTTTGGGAGGAAATAAGACAGATATGTAAAGCTTCTTTATTAGCTTCGCTTGCGGGTTTTGCCATTGTATCTATAGGAAAACTAGGCGATGAAGTGTCAAGAACCGTACTAATTTTTACATTCTTAAACTCTCTCTGGATAGTCCCGATCTTCCGGATAATAGGAAAACGGACAGCTTTTAGCCTGGGGATAGGAAAAAGAAAAATTATTATAATCGGAGCAGGGCTTACCGGCGAGCTTTTTCACAGATCAATTTTAAAAGAAAAAACATTAGGATATGATGTTATAGGTTTTCTTGATGACGATGAAGAAAAAAAAACTACCTTAATAAATAATGTAAAAGTACTCGGAAAAATATCAGAAATAGACAATTTTCTTTGTCGGGGAATGGAGGTGGTAGTTGCAATTCCCGGAATGGCTTCCGATAAGATGGTACATCTGGTTAACTTACTGCAGAAGAAAGTTGAAAAGGTATCCTTTGTTCCGGACCTTTTTGGAATTCCCTTCCTGCAAAGCGATATGGATTTCTTCTTTGACAACCAGTTGCTGCTTTTAAATGTAAGAAACAGCCTGAAGAGCGGATTCAACAGAGCATTAAAAAAAAGTTTTGATTTAGCGCTGACCTTGATTTCGCTGCCGGTTGCTTTACCCTTTATTCTGTTAATAGCGATCCTAATCCGTTTAGGTTCTAAGGGCAGTCCAATATATTCTCATGAAAGGGTTGGGCAAGGGGGGAAAAGATTTAAATGTCTTAAATTCAGGACGATGTATTTTGATGCCGATGTCCGGCTTAAAGAACTTTTGGAGAGAGATGAATCTGCACGAAAAGAGTGGAAAACAAATTATAAGATTAAGAATGATCCGAGAATAACCGGGATAGGAGGTTTTCTCAGAAAAACAAGTTTAGATGAAATCCCTCAGATATTTAATGTTTTAATGGGACAGATGAGTTTAGTCGGGCCGAGACCGGTGCTTCAGGAAGAACTTGACAAACATTATGGTGAGTATACAGAGTATTATTATGAAGTTTATCCCGGACTTACAGGTCTTTGGCAGGTAAGCGGCCGAAGCGGAGTGGATTATAAAAAGCGCGTAAGTTTGGATGTCTTGTACGTGAGCAACTGGTCGCTTTGGCTGGATGTGGTGATACTAATACGGACGATTAAGGTAGTTTTTAAGAGAGAAGGAGCATATTAGAGGCACGGTAAGAAATAAAAATGAGATGCGGAATATCTGATATGTGGCAAGAGATGTAAAACCAGCTACGGGGGTAGCTGAGCAAATTAAAGATAGGGAGAAGTAGAAGATGAATATGTATTAAGAGCTGGAGATTTGGAAAAAAAGTGTTTCTTTGATTAAAGATGTATACAAAGTTACAGAAATTCTACCGGAAAATGAGTAATATAATATAAAGCAGCAATTGAAACGGGCGATAGTATCAGTTGCCTTAAACATCGCAGAAGGAAAAAGCAAAAAACAAGAAAGGATTTTAGTAACTTTCTTGTAACAGCGAATGGATCGCTTTCTGAAGTTTAGCAATACTGTCTATTTGTTAAGAACTTGAATTTATCCATGAGAATATATTGTTAAGGGGGAAAATATTTGTCCTTTGTGGAAGGATAAATGCTTTGCTAAATAAGCTCAAACTCGATGCTTAGCGAAAGATAGAAAAAGCAAAAATTGAAAAAGGTAATAGCTGCGCCTCTGAGCATCCGAGCATCTGCGCATCTGAACCTTGGAGGTTTAAGTGAAAGTTGTAATTTTAGCTGGTGGGGCGGGGACTAGACTTGGGGAAGTAACAAAAATTATGCCGAAGCCCATGGTGAAAATAGGTGGGAAACCAATTCTCTGGCATATAATGAAAATATACTCTCATTATGGATATAATGATTTTGTTATCTGCCTGGGGTATAAGGGTAATATTATAAAGAAATATTTTAACAGCTATAAGGTAAAAAATCCGGGTGCAAATGCTGAAACGCATAAAATTGGAAAGGATTCGTGGAAGGTGGCGCTTGTTGACACCGGTAAGGATTCGCTTACAGCCCTAAGGATACAAAAGATCCGGAAATATTTGGGAAATGAGGATTTTATGCTTACTTACGGAGACGGGGTGTCTAATATTAACATTAAGAAACTCGTGGCTTTCCATGAAAATAAAAAAAAATTGGTAACTGTTACAGGGGTTCAGCCAATGGGCAGGTTCGGTGCACTTGAAATTGGAAAAAATTGCAAAGTGAGAAGTTTTAACGAAAAGCCTAGGGAAGGTTGGATCAACGGAGGTTTCTTTGTACTAAAACCCGGTATTTTTAATTATTTTAAAAAAGATGAGAATGTACTGTGGGAAAAAGAACCTGTTACCCGGATTGTCAAAGCAAATCAAGTAGTTGTTTTTAAACATAATGGCTTTTGGCAACCCATGGACACTCTCCGGGACAAGAATCATCTGGATGAACTTTGGACATCGGGAAAAGCTTCGTGGCGGATTTGGCGATAAAATAAAACAGAGGCTTAGATGCTTGGCGGGAATGAAGAACTAGATGCTTGGCGAGAATTAATATAGGGAGAATGAATATGTATAGGGACTTAGAGGTTTGGAGAGAGAGTGTTGATTTAATTAAGGTTGTGTATAAATTGGCAGATTCTTTGCCTAAAAGTGAAGAATATAATTTTAAAACAACAATTATAAAGAGCTGTGGTATCAGTAACTTTGAATATTTCAGAAGGTATATGTCGGCGAACATCAAAGGACTTTGCCAATTTTTTAACAATAGCTGTTGCTTCTTTATCCGAAGTAGATGCGATACTGGCTATTTGTGAAAAATTTAAATATATCAAACTTTTAATGAGATTGAGGAAATGATTGAAGTTCTGGGAAAAAGTATAAATGCTTTGCACAGCAAACTCCAAAGGAGCATAGAATAATGGCCAAGCATCCAAGCCTCCAAACCTCTAAGCATCAGCGATTTTGGAAAAATCGCAGAGTTTTCCTTACCGGGCATACCGGTTTTAAGGGTGCGTGGCTTTCACTTTGGCTGATAAGCGTGGGGGCTAAAGTTACAGGCTATGCGTTGAAAGCTCCGACTGAACCCAACTTATTTGAATTACTGGAATTGAGAAAGGATATGATCTCCATTGTTGCTGACATCAGGGATTTAGGGCGGTTGAAAGCAGAGATGAAGAAGGCTAAACCGGATATTGTTATTCACATGGCGGCGCAGCCGATTGTCAGGAGATCTTATAAAAATCCTCCTGAGACCTATGAAACAAATGTTATGGGGACTGTGAACCTGTTTGAAGCCGTAAGAGCCTGTAAATCTGTCAGAGTAGTTTTAAATATTACTACAGATAAAGTTTATGAAAATAAAGAGATAGATAAAGCGTATAAAGAAAGTGAAAGCCTGGGAGGCTATGACCCGTACTCGGCCAGCAAGGCTTGCTCTGAGATAGTAACAGCCTCATACAGACACTCGTTTTTTAATCCTAACGAGTATGGTAAGCATAAAGTTGCTGTTGCCAGCGCTAGAGCGGGTAATGTTATTGGCGGCGGGGACTGGGCTTCAGACCGGCTTGTGCCTGACTGCGTCAGAGCGGTTTTAAGAGGAAAAAAGATAGAGATTAGAAATCCGGGGGCAACGCGTCCCTGGCAGTATGTTTTGGATCCTCTTAACGGCTATCTGCTGCTTTGCGAAAGACTTTATAAAAATGGGGCCAAATTTGCCGGAGCCTGGAACATCGGCCCGGATCTAAAAGACTGCAAGTCTGTCGGCTGGATAGCCCGGAAATTCTGTGATTATTGGGGTTCCTCTAAGACCTGCTCAATTCAAAAAGGAAAGCATCCGCATGAAGCGCATTTTCTAAAACTGGATAACTTGAAAGCCAAAAAACAGCTTGGGTGGTATCCGAAATGGGATATTAACGAAGCCCTTTCGAAAGTGGTTGAGTGGACGAAGGCGTATGAATCAGGTTTGGGTGTTAGAGAAATATCTGAAAAACAAATACGAGATTTTGAGGGATTCCCCCAGTTAAATGATGCCGAACTTTATTAGTATGTGTAGATAATGTTGATATAATATATCAAGTATGCTATAATCATATTGAGAAATATGACAGCATTGTCTGAATATATTAACAGCAAGGAAGGTTGGGTAAAATGAATAAAATAAAAACAATGGTTTATCTTGATAGAGATTGCAAGAAAAAGGCTTTAGAGCTTAAAAATATTACGCACAAAAGTTTAAGCTTTCTGGTTGAAGAGGGGCTTGAAGCAGTTATCTTAAAGTACGAGATGAAGCCGAAGACTCTGAAAGAAGCGGTAAAGATGTCTTATGGCGCTATCCCCGGTATTAAAAATTTGAGAGAAACATTAAATAAGGACTTTGAGACGCGTGCAAAGAGAACAAAATAATGGCTGAAAACAAAAATAACAATTTGCAAAATACCTGCTTTCTCTTAGATACGGATGTTTTAATAAATCATCTGAATAAAAAAAGAGACATGTTAAATAAGCTGACAGAGAAAGAAAACATTAACATTTCTATAAGCGTTTTAAGTAAGTTTGAGCTCTTTTGTGGAATAGATAGTCCAAAAGATAAGTGTATGGCGGAAGATGTTATCAGGTATTTTAAAGTATATCCTGTGAATGAATTAATCGTTGATAGGGCCTCTGAAATAGCTAAATTAAATAATTTGGCGGCCGGACCGATAGATATTTTTATAGCGGCTACTTGCATAGAAAACAATCTTACTCTAGTTACAGAAAATAAAAAGCATTTTAAGGATATACCGGGACTGGAGATGTATTAGTAGATGACGGTTAGAGATTTTAAAGGCTGGCAAGAACTATGCATAAAAACGGCCAATCGTCCGGAAAGAGAGGGGAAATGGGAAATATAAAAGAGAAACAATTAAGAAAAAACATATTAAAGCTTGTTGGCAAACATTGCGAGATATTTCATAATAAACCCGCTTTTAAAGAGGGCGATAGAATTTCATACGGCGGGAGAGTTTTTGATAAAAAGGAAGTTGTCAATCTAGTTGATGCGTCACTTGATTTTTGGCTTACTACAGGGAAATACTCCCTGGAGTTTGAGAAAAAGCTTTCTGCGTATTTAAAAATTGAATATTGTTCGTTAGTCAACTCTGGTTCTTCCGCTAATCTACTGGCTTTTATGGCATTAACATCTCCGAAATTAAAAGAACGAAGAATTAAGCCGGGTGACGAAATAATTACGGTAGCTGCAGGTTTTCCCACGACTGTTACACCTGTAATTCAGTACGGCGCGATACCGGTTTTTGTTGATGTAACTTTCCCCACTTATAACATTGACAGTGCTCAGCTGGAGAACGCCAAGAGCCCAAGGACGAAGGCTGTTATGCTGGCGCATACGCTCGGAAATCCTTTTGACCTGGAAAAAATAAAGAAATTTTGTGATAAGCATAACCTGTGGTTAATTGAAGATAATTGTGACGCTCTGGGGTCAAGGTACAAAATTGACGGGAAATGGAAACATACCGGAACCTTCGGGGATATAGGTACTTCGAGTTTTTATCCTCCGCACCATATGACGATGGGGGAAGGGGGAGCAGTTTATACCGATAATATTTTGTTAAAGCGCCTGATTGAATCTTTTCGAGATTGGGGAAAAGATTGCTGGTGTCCTTCAGGCAAAGATAATGTTTGTAATAAAAGGTTTAAGTGGCAGCTGGGGGAGCTGCCTTACGGCTATGACCATAAATATATTTACTCGCATTTTGGTTATAATTTAAAAGCCACCGATTTACAAGCAGCTATTGGATGTGCGCAACTGGAAAAAATAGGTGGATTTACGGCAGCAAGGAAGAGGAATTTTAATACTTATACAAGCCTGTTAAAAGGGCTTGAGGATATTTTTATACTTCCCCAGGCTACAAAGAATTCAGATCCCAGCTGGTTTGGTTTTCTATTGACGGTAAGGGAAAATTCCGGTTTCACCAGGGAGAAAATTGTAAATTACCTGGAGAGTGAAAAGATCCAAACAAGAATGCTTTTTGCCGGGAATCTTCTAAAACACCCGTGTTTTGACGAGATGAGGAAGACCGGCAAGGGTTACCGTGTTGCCGGAAGTCTAAGGAATACTGATTTAATTATGAATAATACTTTCTGGATAGGCGTCTATCCCGGGATTTCGGAGAAAATGGCAGAGTATATCGCGAACAAAATCAGAGATTTTGTTACGAGATAGATGGTCGGATGTTTAGAGTGTTGGGAAATAGAAAGCGGTTTAAATTATAATAGTGGAGATGGCACGGAAGAATAGAGAAGTTTTGATGATAATTGTTGGTGTGCGATTTGTTTGGCTAAACTTCCAAACCTCCAAACATCTAACCATCTAACAGGAGAGGTGAACTAAATGAAAACTGTTAATTTTGAAAAACTGTTTGTTCTGGAAATAGCTAATAACCATATGGGAGACCTGGAACATGGTTTAAATATAATCCGAGAATTTAAGAAGGTTACAAAGAAGTACCCTGATTTTAATTTTGCTTTTAAGCTCCAGTACAGGGATTTGGATACTTTTATTCACCCAAAATACAAAGGCAACAAAGATATCAAATATGTGAAAAGATTCGAAGAAACGCGTCTATCAAAAGAGGATTTTAAAAAAATTAAAGATGAAATAGTAAAAATGGGATTTATATCGGTCTGTACCCCGTTTGACGAGAACTCGGTGGACCTGATTGTTGAGCATGGGTATGATATTGTAAAGGTTGCGAGTTGTTCTTTTACGGATTGGCCACTTCTGGAAAAAATAGTTAAGACCGATAAATCTGTTATCCTTTCAACCGCGGGAGCCTGCCAGAATGATATCGACCGGGTTTTCGCTTTTTTTGATCACAGGGAAAAGCATTTTGCTTTTATGCATTGTGTCGGAGAATATCCGACAGCGAAGGAAAATTTTCAACTAAACCAGATCTCTTTTTTACGGAAAAGATATTTAAATTTGCCTTTGGGTTACTCAACACATGAAGCCCCCGGAGAACTGGATTCTATTAAGATTGCGGTAGGGCAGGGGGCGCTGATATTTGAACGGCATGTAGGGCTTAAAACCGAAAAATATGATGTCAATGCGTATTCTTCTACGCCGGAGCAAATAGATAAATGGCTTGCCTCGGCAAAAGAAGCGTTTGTCATGACCGGTGTTGTGAATAGGCGCAGAGATATTTCGGAAAAAGAAAATGCTGACCTTACGGGATTGAAACGGGGTATGTTCGTAAAAAATACAATTCGTAAGGGCGAGAAACTTACTCTTCAGAATGCGTTTTTTGCCATACCCAATATTGCCGGCCAGGTACTTGCGAACGACGATTCAAAATATACCGAATATATAGCAAAAAAAGATATTGAAAAAGATAAACCTGTAATGTTTGCCGATTTCGAGGTAAACAACCTGAGAGAAAAATTCCATGAAATAGCAAAAAAAATAAGAGATTTGATAATAAAAAGTAATGTGCCTCTACCCTCAAAGTTTGATTTTGAGATCTCTCATCATCACGGTATCGATAATTTTGACAAGATCGGAGCAACAATAATAAGATGCATAAACAGGGAATATTGTAAAACCATTATTATTACGCTTCCTGGGCAAAAGAACCCCACACATCATCATATGAAAAAAGAAGAAACATTTCAGGTGCTCTATGGCGACCTAATTTTGGAAATCGACGGTAAAGAAAAGGAATACAAAAGAGGAGATATTATTGTGGTTGAAAGGGGGGTAAAGCATAACTTTACCTCGAAAACAGGCGCTATATTTGAAGAAGTATCTACAACGCACTTTAAGGATGATTCTTATTATGATGATGAAAAAGTTATTACAAATAAGAACAGGAAAACTGAGATGACCTTCTGGTCGGATTGGCTCCAAAAGCCCCTGGAGTAGAATGATAAAACTATCAGATTACATAATGCAGTTCGTCGCAAAGACGGGTACCCGTCATGTTTTTATGCTGCCTGGCGGCGGCTGTATGCACCTGGTTGATTCTTTAGGTTCTAATAAAAAAATAAAATATGTTGCAGTATTGCATGAACAAGCTGCCGCGATTGCTGCTGATGCCTATGCCCAGTATACCGGAGCCATCGGGGTGGTACTTGTAACTACAGGCCCGGGCGGTACAAACACTATTACCGGCGTTGCAGCATCTTGGATTGATTCTACTCCTGTATTATACTTATCCGGCCAGGCAAAAAGGAATGATCTTATGAAAGGCCGTGGTGTCAGGCAAATGGGAGTGCAGGAAGTTGATATAATTTCGTTGGTTAAGCCCATAACGAAATATGCAGTTACAATTATGGACCCAATGACCATAAGATACCATCTGGAAAAAGCAGTATATCTTGCGAATACGGGAAGAAAAGGGCCTGTCTGGTTGGAAATACCTCTTGATGTGCAAGGAGCGATGATAGACGAAGGGAAACTCAGAGGGGCGGGTGTATGGCAAAAGAAAGAGGGTCGGAGGGTCGGAGGGTTGGAGGGTCGGCAGGATAGAGACCGGGGGGCAGAGGTCGGAAGACTGAGGTCGGAAGACAGAAGACTGAAAAAACAGATAAATAAAACAATAGATTTAATTAAAAAAGCTGAGAGGCCGGTTATTTTAGCGGGGAACGGGATACGGGCTGCAGGAGCAATAAATGAATTTGTTAAACTTGCGGAAAAACTAAAAATACCGGTACTTTTGACATGGCGGGCAGCTGACTTTATGCCGGATAGTCATCCTCTTTACTTTGGAAGACCGGGAGCTGTCGGGCAAAGGGCTGCTAATTTTATTCAGCAGAATGCCGACTTACTTATAACAATTGGAGCGCGACTGGACCTGCCTCAAACAGCTTTTGATCACGCGAATTTTGCAAAAAAAGCCAAAAAGTTAATAGTGGATATTGATAAAAATGAGATCACAAAATTGAATTTTGAAAATAAAATTCATGTGGTTGAGGATGCTGGAAAATTCATAAAGGCATTGTCCGGGGTAAATATTTTGTTTTTCAAGCGGAATGAAAAGAAAAACTGGTTGGAATTTTGCAGAAGCATGAAAGAGAAATACCCTGTTCCAGATCCTTTGAGCGTAAAAACCGAAAAAAGATACATAAATACCTATAGTTTTATTGATACGTTATCAGGGCTAATGAAAGGTAACGAAATACTAGTCCCGGGTAGTTCCGGCAGCTGTGCCGAAATAACAATGCAAACCATTAAAGTTAAAAAAGGAATTAGAATACTTAACAATCCTGGGCTTGGGTCAATGGGCTTTGGTTTACCGGCAGGCATAGGAGCGTGCATAGCAAGTGGTAGAAATACTTTGAGTATAGTCGGTGATGGAGGGTTACAGCATAATATTCAAGAACTGGAAACAATGAAACGTTTAAAGATACCGCTCAAGTTGTTTGTTTTTAATAATAACGGTTATGGTTCCATAAAAATGATGCAAAACAGGCACTTTAAGGGCCGGTCCGTTGCCTGTAATCCGGAAAGCGGATTGACGCTGCCCAGCCTTGCAAAGTTAGCAAAAGCCTACGGCCTGAAGTACAGAAGAATAAATAAGATGCTCAACCTTAGGCGGGAAATTATTGAAGTATTAAAAAGTAAAGGGCCGGTAATTTGTGAGCTGTTTGTTAACCCGGTGCAAGAAACAATTCCAAGAATTTCTTCCAGGCTGTTGCCTGACGGAAAAATTATATCTATGCCTATGGAGGAGCTTTATCCATTCTTAGATAAGGCAGAAGTATCTGTGAATATGCTATACGGTAAAAAATCAGATGAATAAAATAATTGAAGAGGATTTATTAGCCATAACAGAACGCAAGCTGGATTGGGGTAAGTTTGCAAATAGCACTGTGTTGGTTGCAGGCGCATACGGGTTACTGGGTACATATATTGTTTATACTTTACTGTTTTTAAACAAAATTATACCGAGACTAAATATCAAAGTTGTTGCTTTAGGTAGGAATAAAGATAAAATATTGAAAACATTTAAACAGTTTTCCGGTGACTGCCATCTTCAAATACTGGAGCAAGATATTGTTAATGGAATAACCATTGCAAAAGATGTGGATTATATATTTCATGCTGCCGGCTTAGCCAGTTCACAATTTTATGGTACTGATCCTGTCGGAGTGATCGCTCCTAATGTTGTAGGGACTTGGAACCTTTTGCGTTTGGCAAAAGAGAAGAGATCCAGAGGTTTTGTTTTTCTTAGCAGCGGTGAAGCATGTGGCAAAATCGAAAAAGATGCAATTATTGAAAGTGATATCGGAATTTTAGACCCGGGAGAAATAAGAAGCTGTTATGGTGAGAGTAAGAGAATGGGTGAGAATTTATTGAAATCCTGGGGATATCAATATGGTATTTCAACTTTTTCCGCAAGACTCGGGCATGTCTATGGACCCACAATGGATTTAACAAAAGATAAGAGAGTTTATGCTGAATTTGTTTCCGATGTTATTCATAATAAAGATATTGCAATAAAGAGCGATGGAACTGCTGTAAGAGATTTTTGTTATATGACCGACGTAATTGACGGTCTTTTTAGAGTTTTGCTTAAGGGAGTACCCGGAGAAACATATAACATCAGTAATAATAATGCTAGAATGTCGATAAAAGAACTTGCCGCCTTGCTCGTTTCACTCAGGCCTGAGAAAAAACTTAAAGTAATTTATAGCATGAGAGATGATAATAATGAATATCTTGAAAATAAGAATAAAAGACAGCCGGCACTTTTAACCGGGAAAATTGAAAAACTAGGATATAAAAGTACGACTGACGCTAGAGAAGGCTTTGAAAGGACTATTACGAGCTATGAAATGGAAATTGTTGATAATAAATATGCGGAGAAATGATGAAAAATTTACAGGATTATAGATCCGAATATAAAAAACTGAAAATAATCAAAAGAAGAATTGGAGTGCCTGTTTTCATAGAATTGATTTAAAATTTAACGGACC
>CAIYPD010000103.1 GCA_903928075.1 Candidatus Firestoneibacteriota bacterium | reverse complement strand
GAGGTATAAGGGTCTTTAGCTTCAACTGTTGAGGCAAGAGCAGCTACGGTAGAGTATAATGCTTTTTCAATCTTATCATGACTAAGCTTAAGGGACTTTTCGGCATTCTTAAGAACAGTAACATCATTTAGCACACACCGTATGACCTTTTTCCCGTAGATATCCTCTACTTTGGTGGATATCATAACACAGGCATCAGTGCCATCTTTTCTTACGATCAGCAGTTCTTTATCTAAAATATTTTTAAATTTTATTATTTTTTTGAAAGTCTCCGCATAATCTTTGGCTTGTTTCTTATGGTGAAGTTTAAACCAGTTCATTCCGATAAGTTCTTTTCTGGATCTTCCAAATAGTATTTCCGAATATCCGTTCGCCTCAAGTATCGTGCTGGTTCTAATATCTATGATAATGATGGCACTGTTAATATGCTCAAAAAGGCTTCTATATTTATTTTCACTTTGCACTAACTTCTCTTCCGTTTTCTCGATATCGGTAACATCCTGGAACACGCCTTGTATTATTCTTTTTCCGGCAAGTTCCATTACCGAACAGGAAATATACACATGGACATGCTTGCCGTCTTTTCTTAAAATTTCCCCTTTTTCATTGGACACTATTTTTTGTTTAATATGCCGCACAAATTGCCGGCTGTAAAATTCGGATTTCTCCGGGGGGTGCAGCTTTATTCTGTTCATTCCTATTATTTCTTCTCTTTTTCTTCCCAAAAGTGTTTCCGCTTTGTTATTTGCATCAAGAATTTCGCCGGTCCCGGCATCTGCAATAATAATTGCGTTGTTGGCATTTTCAAAAAGACTTTTATATTTAAATTCATTTTCTTTTACTTTCTCTTCAATGAACTTTTTCACCAATCCAATGCCTATGATAGAGCCAACATCTTCAAAACACTGAATAAGTTCGCGGCTTAATTTATTTTTTTTCTTGTGATTTATTTGCAGCAAACCGATAATCTCTCTGTCCGCTCGAATTGGAATGACGGCCAAAGATAAATATCCTTCATGAACACAGCGATTCCCGGGGTTTCTCCGTGAATCTTCTTCCGCTGTCAGGTTTAAAAGAGAAAGAGAGTTATTAGTCCATGCACTGCCTCTTTTAGTAAAAAGAGGGTTTTTGAGATCAGCTTTTCCGGAGATTACCAGCCCGCAAATGCATTCCAGGCTGATATTACCGTTCTTATCCTTGCAAACACTTCCGTCTTGGGCGCGGGAAACCAGAGAATTCTCTGTAATTAAGAATTCCTTTGAAAACCCTTGCCGGCAATAATACGGAAAATCATTATCTTTTTTCAGGCGTATTCCTACAGCATTAAATCCTGTCTCTTTTTTTATCACTTTGACAAAGTTTTCTATCAAATTGTCAAGTGAAAGGTTGGAGTTTAAAATAGAGAGCACCTTTGATGAAAGTAGTCTCTGCTGTTCTGCCAGTACTCGACCGGTAACATCAATATGTATTCCCGTCATTCTTACGGGTTTACCATCTTTGTCCCATTCATTTACTTTACCTCTGGTAGACAGCCATCTCCATTCTCCGTCTTTATGTGCCACTCTTTGTGTAATTCTATAATCCGCCGTCTCCCTTGAAAAATGCTTTTTTTGAGCCTCTTTAACTTTTTTCAGGTCTTCAGGTTTGCATAATTTATTCCAGGCTTTTAAAGTCAGCGGAGTGAGCTCTTCTAAAGAATATCCCAATAATTCAGCGCATGTTTTGCTAATTATCATTTCCCCTGTCTTAACTTTCAAGTCCCAAAGTCCCGCACCCGAACCCGAAACAGCCAGGGCAAGCTGATTTTTTGCTTCAATGAGCAGTCGTTCTTGTTTTTTTGTTTCGTTAATATCGTTATAAACGGCAACTATATCTCCTGACGGAAGCCTATATACATAATTGTCCCTATAGCCTGAAATTCTTTCGTCGTAATACATCGCTGCAAGAAAAGACACGGATCTGCCCGTCTTCCATACATCTTGAAAGACTTTTAAAAGGCCAAATTTTTCAACCCCGGGAAATACTTCTTTAACATTTTTACCAAGAATATCGTTTTTTTTCACTTTTTCAAGTCTTTCAGCTGACTTATTAAAATCCAGGATAAAGAAATTCTCTCCGGCATCAGGTGAACTATAAACCGCAACACATTCTTGCATGTTTTCAAACAGTTCTCTATACTTCGACTGTTCAGCTTTTAACAGTTCCTCAGCCTTTTTAGTCCTGGTTATATCCCATATCGTACTCAAAATATGGGGCTCTCCTTCAATTTCAACGATAGAAGCAAACAGTTTGCTATCCCGCAATACTCCTGATTTTGTCTTAAACTTAATTTCCAGGCCGTCAACAGAGCCTTTTTCTTTCAATTCTTCAACAACCTTTTTGCGCTGCTTCGGGTGTACCCAGATATTAAAATCTAATTCTCTTTTTCCTATTATTTCTTGCTCGGAATACCCCATTAGCTCAACATATTTTTTGTTTACCGCAACAAATACTCCGTCGCTGATACTTGAAATAGTAATAGGATTCGGACTGGTATAAAATAACTTTTTGAAATTATCTTCGTTCATCTCTACCCTTTTGCTTTAAAAAAATAAAAACCCATTTTTAAACTAGTAAGGTTAGTTATAACTTAATTATTTAATGTTTTTAGCAAGCTTATCTAAATTCCTCTTTCTTTTCGGGCCGCCCTTAATCATCCCCCGGCAATCGAATGTATTTATAAAGTATTGTATAGTTAAAGATCGAAAATTACAAGGTTTTTGCCTATTCATAACCCTATTTAAACTATTTCTTGTGTTAAGTCTAGACTAGTACAATAAATAAAGGCTTATTTCATCTCTATTAACCTTTGTTCACGCATGGGCACGGATGCGGGACAGGCTTTGGGGCAGGTCATTCTGATTTTCATCACTCGTATTTGGGATGGAGTTTCAGGAATTTATCGGCCAATTTATACCTGTTATCCAGAAAGCGATAATAATCTTCACGGGAAACAAAAGGATTCCCGTCGGTATTAGTTTCTTTAACAATTTGCCACGGATGTCCGGCCAATAGAAGATCAAACTCCAGTGTCTTCATTAATGGAATAGTTTTTCGATAATCCCTTCCACCGCCTTCATAGCCTTCCTTTTTCTGCCACGCCACATCGCACAAGACTCCTGACGCATCTCCCATAACCAAAGCCTTTTTTGTGCCGTGTTCGCCGGGAATGTCGAAGGAAAAGCAACAAGAATCCTGCGAGTGACCCGGAGTGTAGATGACGAATATTTTATATTTTCCACAGTTGATCGTCTCGCCGCCTTTCAGGCCGACCATTTCGCAGTCGAGAGGAATCTTTCCTTTGCCCAAGCCCAGATCCAGCCGTTCAATACCCCTTTCATGAATATATATTTTCGCCTTAGATTTTTTTACAATTCCATAATTCCCGCCGGCATGGTCATTATGATAGTGCGTATCAAAAATCCATTTAACATCTTTTGAGGCAAATCCCAGCTTTTCGATGTGCTTTGAAAGAATTTCCTCTTCACCCGTGGTATCAAATAAAAGAAGCCCGTCACCGGTGTTTAATAAATAAGAGCAAAACCCTGCTGTTCCCACATAATATATCTCACCATATATTTTTTGCGGTTCAATAGAAGTGATAGCTATCCCCTGTGCGTCCAGCTTATCCCAATAATGAAAAGATGTGTAGGAAATAGAATTGCTTGGCACTGAAATACCATTCGCCGTAAAGCCCTCTGTTGTCTTGTTGCTCTGCGCGTGAATAACAGAACCAATACTGAAAAGGAACAGACATGCGCACACAATGGCCATCCATTGGGAAATACAACTCTTTTTATTCATATGGTTCCTCTTTTCATTATTATAGTATAGACAGTATTGTTTGGAATCTGTTATATCAATGCTACCAACCTGTTTTCAACCATTAATGATCCCTGCGCTGGCTACTTTTCATATCCGACTATATTTATCAAGGTTTTCTCTTCAATTATACTATTTTATAGCATTATTTAAAGTTTAAGCGCAAGTCCATTAGACTGGCTACTAGAATAGGGTTACAATGTTTTTGCGGCAGGTCAATAGAATATCTCAATTATGTCTTAAAGAAATGAGAGCCACTATTAATTACCAGTTTCATATCAATTTAATGGTAGCTATCTTTATTTATGTAATCATCAGCCATGGCTATTTGTTTTTTTTATCTACAATATTGCCGCCAACACTACTTGGCATGACCAGCCCAAAGAATATGGTAGTTAAACAAGTAAGGCCTCCGATAATTACAGACCCAATAACTATCGTTATTGAAAAAGCCTGTCCGAGAATTTGGCCGTATTTAAGAACGACAAAAGGGACGCCAATTGCGAAAATCAGTCCTCCAATTAATCCCAACACTCTAAATGTACCGCCTGCAAATTTCACCACTCCATTATTTGACATTTTTATCCTCCTTTTTATAATGAATTCTTATTTTTTGCCGTAAAGTTTGTAAAGCATAACGACAGCGGCTGCTTGCTGTATTTATTGATATGTTAAGTGCTTTGCTTATTTCATTAAAACTCATGCTTCCATAATATCTCAAGCGTAGTGCGGTTTGCTGCGCTAAAGGAAGTTTCATAAGAGCTTCCTCCAGTTCTCCCGGAGTTAAATCAAACGCACTCTCTTCTTCATTAAATGCTTTTTGTATTCCGTGTTTTTCGATTAAGTCAGGCTCAAATGGAACCAAATATATCTTTTGCGCTTTGTATTTTAAAGAATTTACCCAAACTGCTCTATTAATATACGCCCGCAAATTAGTTATATTACTTCTTTCACGACTACGCCAAATATTTAACAAAGTATCATGGACTACGTCTTCAGCTTCATGTTCGTCTTTTAAAATAGAGCGCGCAACCCGTAATAATTTTGACCGCATTCCGGCAACTTCTTTATTAAATGTCTCGTACGAAATTTGACTTGCCATCTAACTCCTTACCTATAAGATAGATCTAAAAACAGGTGTTTTTGTCTATTAAATTATAACAGCTTAAGCATTTTTTTAAATAAAAACCGCAGATCGCGTTACGCAACCTGCGGTTCTGATTTTGAGCAATAGAACAATAGAAATTAGACCGCAATCTTCTATTATCTATTTTCTATTGTCGATTGCTCTGTAATATTTTGCCTTGGCAAAATATTACCGGCTCCCGTATTAGACGACTTTCGCAATTGGCTGTTTAAGATAAGCAATTCCAATGTTATTTTAACTGCATTCGTCTGATCCGAAAGGACGGTTGTTCCTCTATCCGTTTGGATATTATATGCACTGTAAAGATTTTTACCAAGCCTCATTTTGAAGCGGGTTCGTTACGAGCAACTCTGCCAATTTTTTGCCATAAAAGCCATCAAAACAATTTTGAATTGGCGAAAATTTATAAGTTACTTTTTCCCTATTGTTTAATTCTGTAAATGTGCACCTCGTAACCTTTGAAGTTATCTTTGAATTCTCCTTTGCTGACCATAACTGTACGGCCTTCGCCGATAACTTCGGCAGAGACATTAATACCGTCTTTCAGTTTAAAATCTGCGGCCGTTTCCTTTTCCTGCATGGCAGCGGCAAAAACATAGGTGACGCCATCAATAGTTTTAACCAGGGCCGATACCGGAATATTATTGGAAGACTTAATTTCAACTCCCTCTTTTATGGTTGGGCTGTTTAAAACGGGCGCAAGCTCCGTGATCTGCCTGTTGATAGCAGTTACGGCGCTAAGCTGCGCAGAATGGGCCAAAAGCCCGGCTTCTATGAACTTCGGTTTGAACTCATGGCAAAAATAAATTATCCCGGTACTGCCGGCAATAATACTCATCCAGACCTCAGACTTTATCTGCTCCGGCGTGGCAAGCGCATTCGGATCACCGATATGAGTACACTCGATGCAGTTCCAAACCGGCTTTTTGTATTCGCTCCACTTCCTTAAATTTTCAACACCCTTTGGAACATACCACAAGTTCCCCTTTACCGGTTCTTTAGCAACAACAGGATAAATATCAAATGAACCGATATCACAGCCCTTCAGATATTCAGGATAGTCCTCTTGCTTGCCGGTGCGTTCTCCGCGGCAGAAATTACCCTTATCGGCAACCCCGACACCAAGATTGAGCATTATCGGGCGTCTTGGATCCCTGGTCTGCAAGACTTTATAGTCACGGATTATCCATGATGGCGGAATGGGCGCGCCATACTGATTATAGGGTTTTTTGGGGCCGTATTTGTCAAATAACCCGGGCCAGGCAGCCTTCATTTTGTCCAGGTTCCCTCCCCAGAATTTAGCAAATGCTTGCGCATTGTCCGGCTCGTCACCGTGCATCCAGGCCGCAATAACACCATTCGGGTTTTGTTTGGCATACGAAAGAGCTCCCTCGGTCTGACTGCAAATCACCATCATGCCGGCCTTCTCATAAGGCTCCAGATCTTTTTCCTGTTTTGGCCCGCCAAAAACTCCGACATAGAGATTAATCCCTGCTTCCTTGTACTTGGCAATGTTATTCGGACTTTGCAGCCATACTGCCAGAGGGAAATAGTTTTTATCGTTCCAGGGTTTTATATTCCATGAGGCATAGGGACTTTCGGCCTTCTCCGCCGTTTTTCCCTCCGCCCGCAAAACGCCGAAAAACACTGAAACCAAAGTGAAAACACTCACAAACGCAAGAGAAACGACTATATTTTTCTTCATAATTTTCTTCTCCTATACTATCAATTCCAGATAAGAGCTGCATAAAACATTGTAACAATTTCCGGATGAACTTTAAATAGAAGTCATCTCGTCCCGGCTACTTTTAATATCCGTCTATACTTATTAAAGTTTCCTGTCCGATCTATATCAATTTATAGCACTATATAAGGTATATGACAAGCCCATTAGACCGATTACTAAGATAAGTTTACAATGTTTCAAGCGGGTTCGTTAACGCCGGCTCTGCCAATTTCTTGCCATAAAAAGGCATCAAAACAACTTAAACGGCGAAAACTAACGCGATGGTTTGGGGCAGGTCATTACTTTTACACCCGCTAAAATACCGTTTTTTACTTCTTTTTCCCGATCTTTTGTTCCACTTCACCGGCAATCGCAAAAAGCTTTTCGGATTTCTTCTGCCACTCCGAGCCCAGAAAATACTTGTGGCCGGAATAACCTAAACCCCACCGCCACATTAGCGCACCCCATTTCCCGGAAATCCCGAGGTTGCTCAAACTCCGCCACATATCAAATAGCCGCTCGTCAAGTACCGCCTGACAGCGTGCCGAAAGATCAGGGCCAAGCCGTGCTTTGTCTTTCATAAGAGCTTTTTCTATAAATATCCTGGCTTCACACGCCTCTACACCTTCCGTTAGGGCTATCAGGCGATTGGTGGCCTCCGGCCCCTCTAGACCGGGAGCCAGGACCGGGTTACATAAAACAAGGCCTATGGAAGTACCCGCCCAGGAACCTTCTCTGTACCGGGAATGAACCCAGTCAGCCCGCCTGCCGGTTTTATCCTTAACGGCCTTCCAGTAATCTGCTCCGATACGGCCTATTCCCCTTAGCTCGCTTGTAATGCCCGTTTCCGGAAAAAAGTACCAGCGGCTGGGAAAATATTCATCAAGGGCGGTATTTCGTTCAAAAACCACATCCAGCCTCGGGTTGTTCCAGCCATACAAACTTTCACAGACCGCGGCGCCTGTTTGATTAGATTGCACACCACCGTCGGCAAAACGGTATCCGCCCCAAACTGAAGCGTTATATCCGACCGCGCCCACATTCTGAATTTTAGTAAAGAGCTGATGACCCTGCTGGAACCAGGATAATTTCGGAGCTATCTCCAGAAAGAACTCGACATCCTCTTTTTGAGGAATCGCGTCGCAGAACATCCCAAGCATCAGAGCATTTTCCAGGCCGCGCTTTTTAAGCCTCGCCTGCACCTGCTCAATAAGCTCCTTCCAGGCCGCCTTGCTTCCCGGGCCGGAATACGGAGGCAGTTTGCCGAACTCCGTCTTCTTGGTGGCCGGGTCAAAGAATGTAACCTCCGGCGTGCCCAGCATGGCAAAATCTTTGAACCGGTAATTTTCGGCGGTGGTCCGCATATATATTTCCCAGACCTGCAACACCACCGCTTTGGGATTACCCATATTTTTCTGGGCCGCATCAAGGTATTTTTCCATAATGGAAAAATCCCAATCGTATTTATTGTTAGGCTTCTTTATCCACCTTATCATAGATTCTTCGTTGCCGAGATTTGTGTGGGCAAGAGCGGAAATATAGACTATCCTCGAACCGGTTCCGGATATAAGCTCAAAAGAATCACCGATCATTTTAAAGTGTTTTTCCGACCAGAGGGGCAGGTTGTATTCCACCGCCAGCGTATCAGGCGATTCTGTAAGATCCACCCAGGTCCTGTAGTCCTGCTGATCCGGCATAACCCAGGGCAATACCTTAAGCTCCAACGGAACCTGTATATCTTTGCCTATCGAGGATTGGACGGTTAAGGCACCTGTATAAAGGCCCGGTTGGGCGTCTTTCGGAATCTTTATTGTCACCCAGATGGGGGCAACGGCTCCGGCCGGAGAATTACCGTTAACTTTGCCCACCGGATATTCTTTGAGAGGTTTTTCGCTTAATGAAGCCAAGAGGGCCGAGTTTGCTTTGAAAGGAAACGCGGGCCACCAGGACTCCCTCCCCCAGGGAACTCCATAGCGAATCCTTATAGCTGAAACCGGGATAACAGAGGGGCCTTTAAGGTCTCCCGCCCTGGCCGAAAGGCCCCGAATCGGATTTGTTGAGCCGGCATTTACCTTACCGGAAAATATCCCGTTACGCGGCCCTATGATGCTTACCGGCTTAAGGCTTTCTGACTGGCTTCCAAAATCAACATCATAATCACCTTGCATAATATCCGCATTCCAGACCTGAAGGCCCTGCGGCCTTCCGAGGTCCGGCACCAACCCCGAAACATTCGTCGTTGAAAGTAAAAGTTTTTTTATCAGGCAGGTCGACCAGCAAAACTCCTGCGGAAATGTATTGTCTTGCTTGCCCTCGGTGAGTTTTTTTGGTGCCTTATCGTAGGCTGACCTTATGACCTCTATACTCAAAACATTTACCCCTTTTTTTAAACTTTTTGAAGGCAGCTTTATTTCCGTGCTTCTGCCCCACAATTCACGGCGTTTTTTATCCTCAGCGGTTAACTTTCCGGTTATAGACAGGTAAGCCCCGCTTTCCGTTAGGAAGGCCTCAGGCGGATATTTTTCGGCAAGGACCTTGGATTTGGAATCATCTTTAATACCCTTCGCCACATTCGCCCGCCCAACCTCTTCCCCGTTAAGATATACTATTATTCCACCCTGGTATTCCGCTGCCAGCGTCAAATTCCCGGTTATGAAAGGATTTGTCACTGTAAATTTCCCGCGCAGATATATCCGTTCAACCATAGCGCTGTCCGGCACAAAGGTTATAGGCCCGCGCAGCCAGCCGTAATCATCAAGTTCCGGTTTGTTCCAGTCCGCCGGCACCGGCTGGGAATCGGCGTCCAGCCATCTATTCTTGAACTTTGCCGGGGCAATATTATTACCGTCCTGAATATCCGGCACCTTTAGGACGCTGAATATTCGCCAATTGCTGAAACTGTCAAGTACCGGGATTTCGGCAGCCCGGACAAAAGAGCGAGCCCCCGATATTATCAGAAGTACCGGTAGAAAAATTCTTTTAAAAAATACGGTCTTCATAAACAACTCCTTTTTCAAAAAATCGGCGGCGAGGTACAAGTTACAAGAGAACAAGACGAAAAGATTAAGTCCTCTTTAATCAAGTATTAGCTATTCATCTTTTACCCCATTTCTTCATGTCAGTCCAACACCAGGTAGGAAGGATACGGGCCGCCCGCAAAATTGACCTTGTCCCCGCTTACGGAAAACTTTTCTTCTCCACCCAGCATGTTAACGAGCTTTGAAACTTTCTTACCGGCCGGGACCGTGAGACTTAGGCTTCCTTTTTTCTGTTCCCTCCAGACAATAATGACTTCTTTTGAATCTTCTTTTGTCCAGTCACTCTTGAACTTATACGCGTAAAGCCCGCCGGCCTCTTCCGATATCGCCGACTGGATTTGAGGCTTGGGTAAAAGGTTTATCATCTGTTGAACCGCGTACGCAGACGGCCTCCATTCTCCTGTATTTTGATTGAAAAATCCAGCATTGCCCTGCACATCGTTTATATTAAAGATATGCACTCTCTTGACTCCGAGACGACCGGCCAAAACATACATTTTGGTAACAAAAGAAGCCGTTGACATGGCAGGAAAGGCATTAGTGACGGGTAAAATTCCTCCCTCCTTTTGTGTAATACTCCAGCCTACCTCGGTCCACCAGATGGGTTTATCGGGATTTCCATACTTCTCCAGAATATCCCGGAGCTTCTTCCAGCTTCCGGTCACAGAATATGACCCCCATGTCCGGACAGCATCCGCAAACGGCGGCACACTGGTGTAGGGATGGGTCGAGAGAGCATCATAGGAACCACCTATTGTAGGATCAATCGCATAGACGTTTCCGATAAAACGTACATCGTCGGAAGCTCCACCTGAGGCGGAAAACCCCACGAGCCGGATACCGGGATGCTTTTTTCTCATAAAAGCAGAAACTTCTTTGAGTACCTTGGTATAGAGGCGGTCCCGCGCTGCCTTCACTTTCCATACATCAGTCTCGCCTTTGACATTTTCAAGCATATATTGTTCATTCGGTTCATTTAAAATCTCAACACTACGGACCGGATTCTTAGCCAGGTCCGGCCGCTTTTTAAACAGACTCCCGCCCGGACCGTATTTCAGGCAAAATTCATCAAGTTCCTGAAGGAATTTCTTAATGTATTCCTCGTCGCTTTTAAAAGCTTCCCGTTTGCCGGAACTTTTAATTTCTTTCAGGGTCTTTCCGATCTGCACGCATTCCATGATTTCTATACCGTCTTCCATCGCCAGAAGGATGGCCGCCTCGTCGGGATATCCGCCGAGCCTATATGTGGTCCAGCCGACGGCTTTGATTTCTTTTCTGAACTGTATGTATCCGTCTCCCCAGGAATAACAACCATAAAGAGGAACCGCATCCGGTTTCTGCGCCGCAATACTTTCTATCGCCGGAAACGGCTGCGGCGTGAATTTCCACGCGCCGGATTCCTCCGCCGGTTGTATAACTTTTTTCTCCTTCACCAAATCGCGCCAGTTCCCGGTATCGTTTGCTTTAAAAAGTGATGTCATTGCAAAGAGAAGCATTAGGGAAAGAACCGCATTTTTCATAAACCTTTCCTCATTTCAGGTTTTCTATTCCGGAATATTCCTTCACTGCCTTCCACACAATTTCCTGTATTGCAGCTATCAATTCAGCGTCTTTCGTGTTATCCAAACCGTAGGTAGCTCCTGAAAGCCCGACCGGACTCTTCCCGGAAATGGCCGAGAAGATGGTCATGGATCCTGCAAATGCCCCCAGGGAAGGAAAATCGTGAGGCGGCGGACTGAAATGTACCGTGTCAGCATAGAGGATGTTGACACCGTCCGAGGGCTTAAAGTCTTTTGTCATTCCGGGGAGGTGCTTCGGCGAACGTTCAAACAAGGCTTTAAGCCCGGGCAAAGTACCGGCCTTGATCGCTTTGTCCAGTTCAAAAATAACTTCGCCTGCAGGAATTATCTTAATAGGCTCAGCATTTTTCTTGTATCGCTCATTCAGATGACCGCACAGTTTTTGATAATAATCACGGCTGTCCCAACCATTCTTCGCCTCCCATGCCGTCGCTTCCGGACCTGCGGCATAAGTCAACAACCAAGCTTTTTGATAATCAATAGGAATGGAGGGCCCCGCCCAGGTGCCGCCGGGCGCGACCTTCCGTAATGACCACCATGAGAAGATGTAAAATTTCACCTTGGGACTTTTCTTAAGAGTCAGTTCGATGAATTTTCCGCCGGCCGTCAAATCATCGTGCAAACGGGAATTATACGGCGCCATTACTACTGCATCCCATGTATTCTTCGCAAACGCTTGTTCATATAATCCAAATCGCTTGGGGTTGGGATCATTCCACTGATCTTTGCAGGGCTCCCAGCCGCCTTTACCGTCGGGGCAATTCGACTCATTAGCTACCACTTTTATCTTCTTGTCTTTTGGAGAATTCCAGAGCTCGGTCAATGTTTTGCCTCCACCGCCCGTACTGCCATAATCACAATGTATTCCCTTCTGTTCAAAAAAACTATAAAGGCGGTCCACCAGCATTGACCCTATCTGACTGCAGCCGATATAATATACCCGCAATGGCTCAGGTTTTACAGCAGCCTCTACAGCCAAAACCCGGGAACCCCAGATTATGCAGCACAAAAACAAAACCACCCTGAACCATTTTTCAGAAGAATTTGCAGTCATTTGTTTCATTTTATTCTCCATATTTACATAGATATATTTCTCCCGCCCTTATTCAAGGACAAGGCAGCAAGGTTATGGACCGGTGCCGGCTACTTTTCATATCCGCTTTATATTTATAAAGGTTTCGTGTTCAATATACCAATTTATAGCATTATTTAAGGTTGAAGCGCAAGTCCATTAGATTGGCTGCTTGGCATCGACTCTGCCAATTTCTTGCCAAAAATTTGTTATTTTACCAATCGGAATTCTTGTTTAGTTTCAATTTGAAAATTGGTACAATGTTTTTGTGCGGATCATGGCGGATGCTGTCAATTTTTTACGACGCGCCCGGCGGCAACAGTATTTCACATTTAAACCGCGACCCAGGGCCGGCTTGGCCGGGTAATTAATAGAAGCCACTACTTTATTAAGAGGAGTTATTTTATGGAACAAAAAATTCAGCCACTGTACTCATCAAGCGCGCCTTATGCCTACTGGACAAAAGCGAAGGACCCGGAAACAGGAAGTGATGTTCCGGGGCTTGGTTCCAGCCGTTTTTACCGCTTTAGGGAGCGGGTTAATCTCTACAAGATGGAGATTGCTTATAGTCCCGAGCAATGGGAGGACGGCGTTACCCTGGGAGGGAAACCGGATAAGGTTACGATTCTGGGATATTCTAACGCAGAACCTAAGGGAAAAATTCTTTTTAATGGAAGCCTGCCCTGGAAGGAAGGCAGTTGTGAGATTTCTTTTAAGGGAGAAACGGTTCTTGCGGTCTCACAGCACTGCCATTGGAAACATCAGAACAAGAATGTTCATTCTTTTCACGAACAAAATCCGGCGCCCTGGACCGTACCTTTCAATGCATTTGACGGAACAGTCTGGTATGGCGTAAGCAAAAAAACCGCAAAGCCTATACCCGAACCCCCCGCAGAACCCATGTTAAGAAAAGGAAAGATAGCCCTAAAAGGCATGAAAGGCCAGAAAGCCTGGAACGACGGAATGTTCGTCCATTTTGAAAGCGCTTCTTTGAAAGTCTCTTTCTCCACCGTCCGCCCCCGCATGTCTTTTCTGGGCTGGGACATTGAAGCTTCCGGACTGGCTAAGAAAAATCTTCTAATAGACAACATGCCGGATCGCGGGCCCGTATGGACTTCTGGACCCTGGGCTTTTGATCTTGCAGGGGCCTGTCCTCCTTATATCTGGGGCGGCGAGGTCGAGGTAAAAGGACAGAAAGTTTTCTACAAAAATCTTCATTGCGGCCCGGAACTTTATCTGGATGTAACTTTTACCATCGGTATTAAAGGGTTCACAATGGCAGTAAAGCAGCGCTGCAAAAAAAACCACACTTTTCTTGAACATGCCGCCTGGAAATTTGTCTGGGACGGGCGGGTAAACGGCTCCATATCTACATTTGCTAAACCTGTACGCGGTGAAAACCGAAACGGCCTTGTCGAAAACTGCGGCGGCATTCACGCCTCGGGGCACGGAGTACTTGCTTTCAAAACCAAAAGCGGAAGCAGCCCTACCGGAATTCAAGCCGAAACTTATGGCTTTGCCCTTCCTATAGGTGAGACGGCTGTTCAGGTAGGATGCCGACCGGAACCTCTTGGTCCGGTAACAACCTTGAAGGGTAATTACTCCTCCTTTATCAGTTTTGAAGTTACCAATATCGAACCAAACTTACGCGCCGGTATATCACCCTCCTCTGTTCACAGGGGCCTTCGGAAATTCTGGCCTACAATATTTGGATTCCGTCCCGAGGGGGCGGGCTTTTCTAATAATGCGTTCGCTATCAACGCCGTAAACTGTATGTACCTGGTTGCGGACATGGCGGTTTACACAAAAAAGACCAAAGGTCTGCCTGAAATGCTGGACCTCCTTGAATATACACTGGAACTGTCGTTAAAGGGCGGGCCTGGTTACGCCTGCCAGTGGAATCATGACCACCATCATGACACAGCTCCATCACTGGTTATTTCCGCAGGAAGAATTCATCAAAGACGGCTAAAGGGCAGATGGTTTAAAAAGATGTGGCCAATAATAAAAAAGCCGGTTGAGCATATATTAAGCAAACTCGACGACCGGGGTAGATATATTTGTAAAGCCCGTACAGGCAACAGCGGCAGTTTTACGCGCAGCTGCGTTGCCTGGGATGCGATCGGAATGGGACACCATGTAGGCTATGCCAGCGCTCTCGCTTACAGGGCTTTGCGCTATGGAGCCGCAATGAGTTTATCTATGAATGACAAAGAGCTGGCAAATAAGTGCGTGACAGCGGCAGAGAAGCTAAAGATGGCAACAGTAAAAGACCTTTATAATCCAAAAACCGGCTGGCTGGCAGAATGGCGCAGCGCCGACGGAGAACTTCACGACCATGCTTCAACCTTTACCACTGCGCAAGCGGCATGTTATGGAATGCTAACGGACAAACAGGCCAAAGATATGCTTGCCAAATTGGAAAAAGAACGCATCCTTAGAGGCCATACCGATTTCCGCTACGGTGTTGCCTGCCAGCTCTGGCCTATACGGAAAGACGAAAATATCGGCTGGCTTAAAAGGAGCGGATTATATACAGACGGCTTTTTTAAGGAAGTTTATCGCTCCCGCCGGGAAGACGGCGCCGATACCTTCGGCCTATTCATCAACGGGTGCCTCACTCCTACTTTTTCCCAGTATTATATACAAGCAATGGCAAAATATGGTTTCAAGAAAACAGCCGACCGGATCTGCAACCAGCTGCTTGAGAGTTTTGATAAACATACTTTTGAAGGCTCACATACAGGAACAGAGTTCTGGAGCTGGGATGGAATGACTACCGGGTATGAAGGTGTTATGACCCATAATTACGCTGTTTTTTATGCTATAGCCGCTCATAAGGGTTGGGTAAAACCGCTAAAACCGGAATGGTAAAGAGCTTATTTTATCAGGTATTATTAGAAAAACGATTTGCCCCTTACTATGCCGGTTCAGAACTTGTTGGAAGTTTTGACTCATAAAAGATTTTGCTTCTTGATTACTTATACACTCAATATTTACTTAATTGCATTCGTCTGATCAGAGAGGAAGGACATCGTTTTACCCGCACTTTGTACGAATATTACGGCCACTGTAAGGATTTTCTTCAAGTTCAATTTTAAGACGGTCTATAATACTCCGACTCTGCCAATTTCTTGCCAAAATTCATTATTTTACAACAGGAAGACAAACTTTTGTTTAGTTTCAATTAGAAAACTGCTACAATGTTTTAGGGCAGGCCGCCTCAACAGGAGCTAACTATGAAAATATCCAGTATCCCCTACGGGCTGATAGCGGAAAAGGTCAGCAAAGAAGGCTTAAAAGGAATCGAGGAGTGGGTTGATTTTTCAGCCAAGCACGGTCTAAAGGGCGTGGAAATATTTAATAACTGGCTGAGTTATCTGCAATGGGAAGAGGTTATCGCTCTCTGCGACAAAATAAGAGAAAACAATATGGAGATATCTTCCTACTGCATCCTCGACTTTCAATTAAATTGTGAAAGCAGGGAACAGCAGGGAAAAAGTGTTGCCTATTTGAAAACGCTTGTAAAAAAAGCAAAACTTATGAACGCGAAAAGATTGAGCGTTGCTTCCGGGGGCTGGGGTGATTTTGATATGTACAGGATGAGTTTTCAGGAAGGCGTAAATAATACCATAAAAACCCTGAAGGCCTGCCTGCCGGTAGCCGAAGACAATAATATTAAACTGGTGCTTGAAAACCATCCCGGGTGGATCAGCAGGTACGCAACCGCTCTTGTGGAAATACTGGAGCGTGTTGACTCCAAATACCTGGAATTAAACCTGGATACCGGTTCGATGTTCCGCGAAGGCCAGCGGCCCGAAGATTTTTTAGAACATGCTATAGTCGCAAAAAAAACAAAATCCGTCCATTTAAAAACAATAAGGTTTGAACCCGACCCGGAAAGAGGCCGGTGGAACCAGACCGTCCCGTTTGAAGAAAGCAGTATCAACTATAAATACATATTCTCTAAATTAAAAAAAGCGGGCTTTGACGGTTGGATTGCCTATGAAATGACCGGAGGAGGTCTGGAACGGCTATCCGCCGGTGTCAAGTTCATAAATAAAATGTGGAAAGAAACAAAGTAAAAAGATAAAAAGCTATAAAATAATTTATTTACCTATCCCCTTCCGCCGTAAAGACCGCCCTTTTATTATTAATCCCGAAAACGGGAAGCCGGATAGTTTAGCCGCAATGCGGAATATATAGGCAATAACACTTCTTCGGCCGGCCTGGGCGGCAGGGCCTGACAGCAAACCATCAAGACCGAGGCAGTACTTCCCCTGCAAAAACGCTCAACCAGGAGGTGCGAACCTTTTGAAATTTTGACGGTTGAAATAAAATCTTCTCTCGAAAACGGAGAATTACCGTTACCGCCGGGTTCACTCGTGGCAATTTCTTCCCCGTCCAGCTTGACCCGGCGCTCCCCGGGATGCAAAAGCACAGGGTTAACGCGCACCGGAGCGATTATATGAGATTCATCGATAATGTCAGACATTTTTACCAGTCCCGTCTATTTTCATATCCGCTTTATATATATTGAATGTTCCAGTCAATCTATTCCGGTTTAAAGCACTACTAAAGGTTTAAGCACAAGCCGATACCCGGATAAATCTAGAATGTTTTTTGGGCGGATCAATAACATCTTCTTGCCATAAACTAAAGGTTTTTTAACGGGGCTTAACTCCCTCTTTTTTTTATTACCTTTGCCGGAACTCCGACTGCGACTGAAAACGGCGGAATGGGTTTTACCACCACCGAGCCGGCGCCAATAATCGAACCTTCACCTATGGACTCCGCAGAAAAAACCACACTCACGCTCATGCCGAGGTAGCAGTCCCTTCCCAGCGTTATTTTATTGGTATGGCCGCCCTGCGCATAGATTATCTTTTCCGGGTCAGTGAAGATATGCGAGTAAGGGGTTATCGTAATATTTTGCGCCAGCAGGGAATCATCCCCTATTTCCAATCCTGAATGCCCGTGAAGGCAGGTGCCTGTGCCAACATACACCCTTTTTCCTATTTTTATATATCCTTTATCCGGAGTTTCGGTATCAAGATAAACTCCGTACATAAGCCTGGCTCCTTCTTCCATGGTTATTCCTTCTTTTGAAGAAGCCACCAGAGTACAGTGCGCAGAAATTTCAGCCCTATCCCCGAGAGAAATATTTTCCGGGTTAACGAACCTCACCCCCGGCCCGATTTTGATATCCTTCCCCATAAACCTTAATTTATTCTTGTAATACTCGTAACGCTTTTCCATTGCAAATTTAGAATCCATATTAAGAAACACCGTTTTATGATATTCTTCTAACTCTTCAGCCGGAAGCCCCGTAAAAAGTTTTGAAAAAAAATAGTTATCAGACATATTCGTTCCTCCTTTGCCGTCAAAACTGACGGCTGATGACACACCCTCCAAAAAGATCGGCGCTGTGCCCGCCAGTCTGTTTGGAGAGGGCATGGATACAAACGAGTTGACACAGATTTATAAGCTAACGAGCGATAAGGCACTAGAAAATACTGCATTAATGTGGTATTTGTTTTTACTCTTTTACTTGTATCTTGTATCTTGTCCCTTGTCGCTATTTAGCTTTTACCAACCCTCCAAACATTAAACCATCCAATCCTCTATCTGTATTCTCTATAGTATTTGAGTCCTTCTGTAAACACTTTCATATTTTCCCACGGAACGCCGGGAGCCACAGAACTGCTACCGCCGAGAACCAGTCCTCTCTTCGGGCCTTTTTCAACCAGGAATTTCATCTCCTTCTTTATATCCTCAGGTTTTCCGAAGGGAAGGGTCGTAGTAACTGATACCCCGGCTATTATGAAAAGTTCTTCGCCGCTTTTTGTCTTCATTTTACAGATCTTCTCATAATCCATGCCATATTCGTATTGAAAACCCTGGAAGCCCGAAAGGCCGCATTCCAAAAGGCGCGGAATCATTTCCATAAGATAGCCGTCGCAGTGCCAAATAAGTTTTATCTCTGCTTTAACAAGCGGTTTGATGGACGAAGCAAAATGCGGGAACCAGATCTTATCCAAAATCTTTATATCCACAAGCGTGCCCTTCTGGTCTGCCATATCATGGTCCAGCCGGAGCAGTTTCGGCAGGCCGCCTTCCGTGTAGGCCCTGGCCAGGGCAGTGTTACTCTTTGCAGCATATTTTGCTTCGAGCTTGAACTGCTCTTCTATGATATCCGGAAAAAGAGCAAAACCCATAAAGTAATTCTCGTAGCCATAGGTGCCGTAAGCCAGGCGCGGGAAATCCTGGTATGCGTAGGGGACCTTAAGCATTTCAGAGCCGAGCCTTGCCTGTTCCGAGATCTCAAGTGCCACCATACTTTCTATCCCGGCTTCGATATCATACTCCGCAATTTTTTTCTTCAGGGCGGGAAAATAGAACTTCTGCATGTGCTCAACCATAGCCTCCGGCGAGTCTATCTTCATCCCGTTAAGGATTATCACTTTATTTCCGGCAGTCACATTATCTCTTGTTTTTGCGTCTTCTTCGTAACCGTGCGAACCCATAGATAGCGGGTTCTCGGGGATGAACTGGTCGATAAGTGAACAACCGGTGTTAAGAAGCATCTTTGTATAGACGGGCACTGGATCCTTACGGTAACTCCCTTCAGGTTCGCCGGCAAGCCTGTCAATATGCGAATGCTCCATCGGGTTTATAATCCAGGCAGGAATACCCTTGACCTCTTTCCCTTCGATAATATCCAGCGCTAACTTTGCGTACTTCCCTTCCGGCTTTTGAAATTTATTTTTCATGTCTTTCTCTTAAACCCCGATATCCGCCGACGCCAGTACGGCTCTCTCTTATCTTTTGCCGTCCTCTGTCTTCCGTCATCCGTCTTCCGCTCCTGCCAACCATCCAACCCTCTAACCATCTAAACATCCATTTTCTACGGTTTGTATCCGATTTTCTCCCAAATCTTTAGCGCCTTCTTTTTCATCTTTGGGGTCCAATTCATTTCGCCATCAACACTTGAAGGCGGGTTACCCTTCTTCTTGTCTTCCTTGAAAGGTGACCAGTCATCCTTCTCGTATTTTTTCCGTTCGGATTCCTTACTAAAATCAGGAATGAGGTAATTGTTCCCTTTATCAAGGCAACTTCTCCAGCCCTGAATGGCCACCGCCGACTGGGCCACGCTTCTATATACATTCATGAACGGCTGTTTTCCTGTCCTGATAGCCCCGGCAAAAGCGTCATTGGTAAAAAAATCACTTCCACCGTGCCCGGATTTTGCGGTCTTTTTCTTTGCCCAGGCAGGAAAACCAGGCTTATATATCTTTTCTTCTCTTTCACCCTTTTTAAGATCAAAGTGTTCATGTACTATTCTTACTTCCTCCGTTCCCCAGTATCCCTTGCTCCTTACATTTTCCATGCTACCCCTGGTCCCGTGCAGGCGGTACCATATGGAATGCCCCGGAGCGAAAATTCCAAATATGCGGAATACCGCACCGCCCTTTGTTTTAACAAGCATGACCGAGCTCGGGTCATTAAAACGGATCATTTTTTTGGAGTATTCCTGGTTTGCTATAGCCTGGCCATTCACCGAAACAGGCATCTCACCCGTGATAGTCATAAGCGGGGCTAACGCATGGGTACAATAATATGTAGCCGGTATCCAGAGCCGCCAATGGTCAAAACCCGGCGAAATCCCAAGAAGCTGTTCGGCCGACATCGGATGATTATACTCGCCTTCGGCGTAAAGTATTTTTCCTATCTCCCCCTGCTTGTAAAGCCTCGCCAACTCAATGTTGTACGCGGTAAAGGGATAGTTTTCCGCCAGCATATATATTTTTTTACTTTTCTCGACTTCTCTTGCAAGCGCGACACATTCGCCCAGGGTTTTCGCGGGAGTGCATTCGCTCATTACATGTTTTCCCGCCTTAAGCGCCTTAATGGCAAAGGGGGCGTGTTCATGGAAATAATTGGCAACCACCACTGCGTCCATTTTATGGTTAAGGAACTTATCATAGTCGGTGTAGACTGCGACGCCATATTTTTTATTAACCTCTTTAAGTTTCTCCTGCCATTTGTCGCATATAGCAACCAGCTCCATACCGGAAAGCGCGGCCCCGTTCATAAAGGTCTGCCCCCGTCCGACACCTATTACTCCTACTTTTATTTTGTTATTCATAAATTAATCTGCCTCCTGAAAATTTGTTCCACTCTTGACTGTTTTTTTATGTAAGCTATATCAATTAATAACATTATTTAAGTTTTAAGTACAAGTCGTCCATTAGGCATGACTACTTGTATAGGGTGCCAATGTTTTGGGGCAGGTAATTATTCATTAAAGAGTCTTTTTCACTCTCAGCATAACTTCAACATACATAGCAGGAAAAATAAAAGCCAAATACTTTTCCCAACGCCGGGGAAAAAGGTTAGCCAGGAAGCTTATCAGGAATACTCGATATAAATCGGTAAAATATATCTTGTGCTTTACTATTTCAACTATACCTCTTTGCTCCAGCCAGATGAAAGTGTTATATCCGAAATGATATTTATGAGTAAGATCGCTGTAAGACAATTGGCTTGTATAATGAGGAGTTATAATTCTTATTTCCGCCCCGGGTTTAGATATCCGGCAAATCTCTTTTAGAAATTCGAAAGGCTCAGCAACATGTTCTATTATATGAGAACAGTTCACATAATCAAATTCATCATCTTTAAACGGATATGGTATTTTATCAAGATCATAGACAATATCAACACACGGGTATTTCTGCTTATCAAGTCCTATAGAGCCTTCCATCTTATTATTGCCGCACCCTAAATCAAGTATTTTTTTCATTTCTCTCCTTTATCTGCTATTAATAAAGTTTTTTACCGCTTTACATACAGTTGTTTTGACCTAACCGTGCCGGCTTTTTTTATCCGCCCATACTTATTTAATGTCCCGGGCAACTACCCATTTTATAGCATTATATAAGGGTTAAGCGCAAGTTCATTAGGCAGATTACCCGGGGAAAGTAAAATTATTCGAATAAAAGATTTTTTTAATCCCGGCGCTCTTTTGCCCCGGGAAAAATGGGTTTCAAAAAAGAATCACCGCGTTGCAATGTATCAAAAAGAAATCCTGCACCTTTTTTAACGACCCTCTCATAGTATTTTCTATCACGGCCTTCGGCAAGCATTTCGCGTATGACCCGCTCCTCTTCTCTTATTCCGGCATTCTGTACTTCCAGGCGGACGGGATCTCCGCAAAGGTCATAATCGCCTTTTTTTAGAAAAGCCGCGAGTTCGGCCTCGTTTTTTGGAGCACCATGCAAATTTATATAGTATCTGCCGACATGAGCAACACAGTGGCCGTCCGAAGCAACTATCGGATGCGCGCCGGTAATTTTCAGCTGCTCTTTTGCCCGGTCCCGGCTGCTTACGGAAAATGAACATTCTATCGCGTCCGGAGGATAGGCAGTAATGTCAAATTTTAGGTCTTTACGGTAACGGAAGGGATGGGCCAGGGAAATAAAACCTCTCCGCTCCCGGACCAGGGTATGTAAATCCTGATATTTCCAGTCAGACTTTTCCAGAGCAGGCTCATAGAACCCTAAAACAACGAATTCCTCTTTCTCCCGGGTATTAACCTCTATTCCCCGGAAGACACAAAAGGGGTTGAATTTCTTATTAAGCTCTTCAACCCGTTTATGTGAAATATATTTTCCATGGTCCGTAAAAACAAGCCCATCCAACCCGTACCCGATGGCGGCGCGAACCATATCCTCATCGCCATCCACGCCGCAAGCCGACCGCTCCCGGCTATGTACATGGCAATCTATTTTCATAAAACTCGCGTCCTTTGGTATAAAAAGTTTTAAAGCGGGCCGCATTTTCTTCCAGACAATATTGATTTTTCCGGAGCTACTTAAGTCTCGCCAAAGCTTCGTCGGAAACGCCCAGAGCGCGGAGCACTCCAACCGCCATCAATGCATCACCTATCGGGGTCATGTGGACACCGTCTTTCGTAAGCCAGTTACCGGTAATATCGGCAGGTTTGTGTTTTAGAGCTTCAAGGAACAGGGCATGTAAATCTGACAAACCGCATTTCTTTTCAGCCTGAACCTCTTTCATTGCGTTAACATATAGAAGCAGGCGTTTATTGCCGGGTGAATTTGCGTCTTCCATAATCAGCGTAGGGGTAAGGAGAATAACCTTGACTCCTATTTCCTGTGCCATATCTACCATCCTGGCTATGTTTTCTTTATACTTTTTAAGTATTTTTTCATCATGTGGAGCGCCCATTCTGTGCCAGACATCATTAATGCCGATGCTTATAGTTATAACATCCGGCTTGTTTTTAATGGCAGCCGGGAACCTTTGTATCAGTTCCTCAGCTTTTTGTCCGCTGATACCCTTGTTTATTATCCTGTGCAGTTCCAGGTCCGGGTAGAGCTCTGCCATCGCAGAATAGGTTTTACGGAGGTAGCCGCCGAATTCAGTTATGGAATCTCCTATGGCAACCACGCTCCCTTGCTTTTCCAGGATGAATTTTTTAGGCAGATCCGGGGCCGGTTTGCCTGCAACGGCAAGGGCCTTCTTAATAAGATTTTCTCCTGGTGCGGCCGGTGCATCAACAGCAAATAACGGCAGCGTGAAAAACGCTAACAGTAAAGCAGCCACAATCGCAGGCTTAAAATATTTCGACATACCTTTCTCCCTTTCATTTTTTCATAACCACATATTTTTTATTCTATAGTCAGAGTTCTTTCCATAATACCGGCATTTTGCGTCCACCTGACCCGGTAACTGCCTTTTTCTATCCCTTTGGCGGTCAGCCTTTCCGTGTAAAATTCATTTGCCCGTTTAGGTTCAATCTCAAATAATTTTTTTATCAATTTTTTACCGTCACGGCTGTACAGTTCCACATTTATCTTTCCCAGCGCCTTTACCTTACAGCAAATTTTGGTTTCCTCACTGCCGCCTGAAGACAGATGCGCGGGAATGACAACGGCCATGCTTATATCCTTCGACGGGTAGATGGGAATATCGGGAAGTTTTACTTCGCCTGTCAGGTTCCTTCTCTTAAAAGAGGCCGGTTCTTTGCAGGTAACTTTTTTAAAGTAATCATATTCCACAATATCCTGTATGCTTTTTCCATTCTTGAGCGCGTTCTCCGCCAGACTTCTTATTGCAGGATTGAAGTCGGCTAAACTTAGCCATAGGGCGCCCGCAGGGGTGGTCCCATCGGAGCTCTTAAACGCCTGTTTCTTTTCGTCCTTGTTCCACATCCAGAGGTTGGCATTTATCAGGCGCTTCATATCTTCTTCGTTGAAGACCACTCCGGCCTGATAGGCTTCCACAAAATACCCGCACTCTTCCTCCTGATAGCCCGGTCTCGAAGGATGCACATCCACCCAGTTTTTGGGTTTACCGGCCATGTCAAACGGGCCGAAGGGTTCCCAGAAATTCCAGACATATCTGTTCTCTTTCTCATAATATCTCATTATGCTTTTATAACGCCCGAAGATCTTTTCTGCTCTTTCGAGAAAGACCGGTTCTTTGGTCAGCCTGTAAAGTTTAAGAAAACAAGAAGCCATCGTCCCGTGTTTGTTAAGATTCTCGCTGCCTCTTGTTTTCGGCCGCTCATACCATTCTTTTTTCTTGGGATCAAACCAGGTCGTCTGCACAACATAAGCGGCAAAATCTCCGTCCTCATAGTAACAGCCGCGCTTATCCCATTTCTCTAGCAATTGTTTTTTGGCCTCGGCAATGTACTCTTCCGCTTTTTTTCCATACTTCTGTTTTAAAGCAGGATTATTCATTACCTCTTCGCAAAAAATAAGAATAAAATTAAAAACCTGCGCGTCGCTTATGAAGGCTTCTCCTATGAGTCCGCCTTCATCACCCCCGTAACTCCCTATCCAGCCGAGATATTTATCGTGGGTCGGTTCTCTCTTACTTAAAGCCATATCGTAATATTTTACGCCCTCATCAAGCCAGCTGGTATCATTATATGCCCGGTAGCCTTTTACAAAAGTACTTATATAGTAGGTTGTAAGCCAGGCATAGAGCTCCCCCTTTGCAGCGCTAAGATTTCTGTCATTTAATGCTTCATTCCTGTAGTCCGTAGCACTGACCCCAAAACCGGCAACCGACAAAAAGCAGAGCAAAACAACTACAAAAACAGATCTTTTCACAAAATTGTCCATCTATACACCCCTTTTGGTTCATACTTATAATTACGGAAGCACTCTGCGAATACAAGCAAAAAAAGGCGCCCGTTTTCGCAGGCGCCCATTTTGTTTTAAAATATTACTTCTTAGGCGCATCCTTAAAATCTATTTCTATATCATCAAAATAGAAGGTTTCGTTTGCAGGTTTTAGAACTTCGCCGCCGCCAAAGACGAGACCATTTGCACCTTTGTTAAAAAACTCGAGTTTTCCCGGGAAAGTGACATCTTCTTTTTCGTCGTTAACCGTTACCCCCAGGGTCTTATCGTCAGTAAAGGTAAAAACAAATTTGTTCCAACCTTTTTTTCTGCTAATACCCGAATCCCAGACATTCGACCACTGGTTTTCACCGGTGAAGACCACAGTGTAATTATTGACATTAGCATAAGCACGCCAGGATATTTTTTCAACAGCCTTGTCATCATCGCTGTTTATCAGGCCAAAGTAAGGCCCGTTCCAAACTTTACCCGGCTTACTTCCTTTTGCGGTAAAAGAATCATAAACCCACATAGTTGCCGTACCAAATACATTTTCCGGATTAAATTTAAAAGTCGCAACCGCACCCGCAGGCACCGAAAGAGCCGTTTTCCCGCCGTGAAACTGATCCGCCGCAACAGAAACATCACCCTCAAGTTCCAATTTTTTCAAAACCGCCTTATCTTCAAAACCTTCCGATATTTTTGCCGCATAGATATACGAGGCAAAACTTACCGCCATTACCGCCAAAACTATTCTCTTAAACATTATTCCTCCTCACTAAATTATTTCTGTGACCTTTTTTATATAGGTCTCCGATTAAACTATACCAATTTATAGCATTATGTAAGGGTTAAACACAAGTCCATTAGCCGCTTATCCGCATAAAACTACAAAGTTTTGGAGTAGGTTACTTTACCTGAACTTTTTTAATAGATATATACCGGGCTTTGAGAAAGCGTGACTTTTACCTTTCCCCCGGCGGCTTTTATTGCTTTTTTTTCGCCGTCCCTGGTCGAAAGTGTGAAGTCCGTTCCCTTGACTTCATATTCTTTTTCAATATCTTCCTTGCCGGTGTTCCACGCCATGATAGTTTCTTTATCCCCCGCGCCTTTAAAAACATAAGCGTAAATTCCCTCCGTCCCCTCACTCAGTTTTTTCAGGATGACCGGATCAGGAAGGAGCTCCATCATATTTTTTAAAGCATAGGTCTGCTTTCTCCATTTTTTTGTTCCTCTCAGGAAAAGACCGGCGTAAAAGTCGCCGATATCGGAGATATACATTATCTGGAATTGTTCAACGCCGCAAGCGGCCGAGATGGCCATCTGTCTTATAAGGTAGTTGGCCTGTAACTCCTCATTCTTGATAACACCTTCGGCCGGAACACCCTTACCGTCCTTTTTTGTTACCGGGAGAGAGAAACCGCATTCGGTTACCCAGACGGGCTTGTCCCCGCCTCCGTTGGCGATGCAATCTGCGTGAACATTCTCTATCGCCTTTATATACCCTGCTTTTTCCGGTGCTTTGCCGCCGGTATACGGGTGTATACCCAGAATATCATAATACTTCCCGCCGCCTGCTTTATGAACGCCTTTGATGAACTTATACCAGCCAATCAAACCATTAAAATCCAATTCAGCGGTAAGCGCGCCGTCGGGTTTCATTGTCCCCCCGGCAGTATTCATACCGATTACTTTAATCCCGGGATCGAATCTCTTTATTTCTTCGTAGGAGACTTTCAAAAATTCCGCGTAGCATTCATCTCTTTTCTTTCCGCCGGTAGGGGTCAGATATTCAATGTTAGGTTCATTCCAAATCTCAACATAATTTATGGGTATCTGTTTAACGGAAGGATTTTCCTTCCAGAGCGTGCCGTTCTCACCGTAACGGGCCAGGTATTTCTTTATACTTTCCCTGTACGCCGGCATTTTGGTTATATCCGAATCTTTGTCTCCGCCCATAACAGGAACTACATTTATCCCTTTCTTTACCGCCTCGATAAAACCTTTTTCCTCACCGGGATCAAAAACAGGGCCGCCCAAACGCATCCATTTAAAGCCCACCTTTGCTACCTCATCGGCAAAGGCCGGGACCTCGCTGTACCAGGCATAAAGCGAATAGAAACCCGGTTTCTCTGCCGCCTTATCCGCACAAAAGAAGTTTACACTTAGTACCAGAACCAAAAACACCATTACTTTATTCATTTTTTCTCCTTTTCATCAGCTTTTTGTCAGATTCTCCGCCAAAAAGCGTTGGCGGATTTCGCTATGCTCAACTTCTCATAATTCATCTTGTTTTTCTTCCATCTATTATCTATTTTCTATTGTTCCATTGCTCTAACCCGGGAGAAGGTATGGATGAGGGTTATTTTGCTTTGGGTTTTGCCCGGGTGCTACTTTTCATTGCCGCCCGTTATAATTTTACGGCTGTTGATTTTGAAATCTTTTGTATTTCTGCGGCCGACACTTCCCTGCCGAGTTTTTCCGAGAGATAGATACCTTCCTGAATAAGCATGGTATTCAAAGCTAACTCTGCGGTAGGGATAAGTTTAACCCGGCCCTGCAATGCGGCAACCCAATGGCTCTGGGGACCATCATAAGCATCCGCATTTTTCCTGAGGGCATGCCATCTGAAATCCGCCCCGTCAAGATCGGTTACAGCACTGAAATCAAGATCCCCCACTCTAAAAAAGTAGCCAAAAGGAGAAAGACGCAGTCCCCCTTTGCTGCCGGCCAGGCTTGAACCTTCGAACGGGCTGGAATGAATCGCCCAGGCCTCGATGATATCCATAGTCCTGTCTTTATCAAATTTAACGAAGCCAAGTCCCAATTCTTCCACGTTATAGCCGCTCAGTTTTTTTCTTTCAGGGTCAATATCCGTCTTCTGGTAGGTCTTGCCTGAAACCCGGAGCACTTTTGGATTATCCATAAGAAAAAGTATATTAGAAATATGATATACACCCATATCATAAAGCGCGCCGCCGCCCGAAGTCTGTTTTTGCACAAAGGAAGAAGTGCCGTAACCGTCAACATAGGGACGGCCCCGGCGCCTGTAGCCTGTAGAACGGCCATGGTAGATCTCTCCCAGTTTTCCGGCCTTTATGATTTCCAGCGCGGCTTTTGATTCTTTGTTGAAAAGAAAGGAAAGCTGGATGCTTAATTTCTTTTTCAATCTGACTGCAGTATCGTACATTAATTTTGCGTCACAATAAGATCCCGCCATGGGTTTTTCGCAATAAACATTCTTACCCGCTTTTAAAGCCGCAACCGAAACCGGCGCGTGAAAATTATTATGCAGGCACACATCGACGGCTTCAATATCTTCTCTTTTTAGGAGTTCCCTGAAGTCCGTATAATGGTCGGGGATTCCGTTGGTCTTTGCCACCCTGCTGGCTTCATTTTCATTTATATCGGCACAAGCCACCAGTTCTACATCCGGGATCTCTTTATATTTCGCAATGTGCTGCTTTCCTATCTGCCCGACACCGATAATTCCTATTTTTACTTTCCTGTTCCCCGGCATAAAACCCCCTTTAAAAAATATTTCCCGCTCTTAACCCGGTGCTCGCTGCTTTTCCTATCCGCCTATATTTATTAAACTATCCGGTTAGCCTATATCAATTTATATCATTATTTAAGGTTTAAGAGCAAGTCCATTAGGCATAATGGCTAATTGCTGATTACTAATAAAGTGACTAAATATGGATAATACTTCTTTTCCGTAGCATCGGCCGCCTTTGGCGTGACGGCGCGCGTCGCAGTAACCGGTGACGATACTAAATCAAGAATGGCAATTTCTCCGACAGAAAATTCAGAAAGTCTTACATATTGCAAATTATCTCAAAGGTGTCCGTATTTATTTATTTGATTAGTTTTATTTCTTTCGGGTAATTCAGACTGTAAACAAGTTTACCCTTTGAATCTCTTTGCCATTCCGCGGATATTTCACCATAAGGTGTAGGCACTTTACCTTTTGCATTTGTAATTCTTTTATCTTTTGTCGGCTCAAATTTGAATGTTTTCCAGCCGGGATCAACAGGTTTTATACCCAGCACATGTTTTGAAAGAAGCGCCAGCGGGTGAGTCGACCAGCCATGACAGACCGTTCCGCGGGTTAAGGCAAAAAAAGTTTCCCAGGTGGAAGTAGCGCCGTGTTTTAACATAAAACCCCAACCTTCTTTTATAAGATCCAGCGCTCTTGCCTCTTCCTTTAGTTTGAAGAGGGATTCTAGTATATAGAAGGAGAACCCGGGTGACGCAACCGGCTTTTTCTCACTTTCCTTCAAAAACGACTGTTTTAGTATCTCCAAAGAGCCTTTTCCCGCAGGTAAGCCGGCCAAACAGGCCAGGGCGTTCGCCTGCTGGCCCGGCTGTGTAAGTTTACCGTTATTAAAGTTCTCATACCAGACCCCGTGTTTTTTGTCATAGAAAGTTTTTAACAGGGCTTTTTTTACGGCGATTTCCTTTTTCTTATAGGGCGCGGCGTTTTGGCCCACTATTTTGCAAACCCGCTGCATTGCCTGCAGGGTCCGCATGTATTGAAGATTGAAGGTGGCGCTTGTACCGGTTTTTTTAAGAGTGGACCAGTCGAGCCACAGCCAGAGACCTTCAGGGTTTTCGAGAAGGTTATTTTCCCCTGCGAGTTTTTCAAACCAGGCCAGGTTTTTTACCGCCACCGGGTATATTTCCGCTAAAATAGTTTTATCCTTTGTATAATAGTAATATCTGTCCGCCGCCTGAAGCCAATGCAAATTAAAATCCACAACAATGAGCACAAAATGTTCAACGGGAAAGACGGCATAAAGAAGCCCGTCTGGTGTCTGATTTTGCGCGCATTGTCTTACCAACCTCCGGAAAAGATCTTTATCGCCGAAAGCAAAGAAATTTGTCTCGCCTTCAATAAGTCCGTCGAACATCCACTGCGCCTGCTCCCGGTCGGGACAGTCAATATAGGAGTCCAGCATGCAAATTCGCAGTCCATGTTCACAGAGTTTCCAGATCTTATTAAATGTTTCATCGGAACATTCAAAACTGCCCTTATGAATAACGGGATAGGCGACAAAGTTATTTTCTATTTCAGGGATTTCCAGCGGCTTTATTACATTTCTGAAGACCAGCATAAGATACCTGTAACCCTTGAAAAGAAAAGTTTCAAAATCCTGCTCGCCTTTTCTGCATATATATCTGTCAATCAATCCGTCCCGGCCATTTTTGTCTTCCGGTTCTTTTTTAACCTTCTTTTTGCTTTTGTTCTTAGTAGCATCCGGCTGGACTATCTTCATAAACAACGCATCATCAGGATGTCTGGTAGCGTAGTAAAAGTCTATAACCTCACCGCCTGCTGCCGCTTTTATTTTAAATCTCGGACAACCTACCGAAGTTTTACCCAGGTCCAGAACAACTGAGGAAAAGTTATTTTTGCCTGTTGGGGCCACCTGTATGGAGGCTGCTGTCTGTCCGTTCATTTTAACACTGATCTTTGACTCCCCTGCCTTTATGCGTTTTTCTTCTTCGAGATGGTTCATCAATTTAGAATTATCTTCCCAATCTTTAGCGTTTATTCCTCTAGAAAAGCAGATTGCGCCCGTAAAATGTGTAATTTTTTCTTCAAGCAAAGGAATTTCCCGGTTGACCATATTTGACCAGGGAAATGTTCCTGCAGGCACGGTACCTATAGGCACAGTACCAAAGACATCAGGTTTTTTCCATTCGCTGTCGTTGTAATCCGGTAAAGTCCAACCGGGCAGGTCCTTCCTCCCGTCAAATATTTCCTGGAAAGAAAGCGGAAGCAATAACTGTTGCCCTTCGGAACTTCTGGCAGGGTCAACTATTATCTTCCAGGAGGAATCTGTATCAACTCTAACTCCGTTACCGTCTTCAAGTTTTATCTCCCCGTCAAACAGGAGGCCGGCTTTATCGCGCCACACATTGGAATAAGTCGTTTTGCCGACTATATGCATTAAAACGGCAAGGGAATTCTTTCCGGGCTTTAGATATGCTGAAATATCCAGCGTGTCATAGGCCTGATACCAGGGATAGCATTTTGCCGGGCCCCGGGTCACATATTGTCCGTTGACCCAAAGAAGATACCTGGTCTCGGCTGTTATTCTTATAGTTGCAGACGCTATCTTCTTTTTTGGAAGAACAAATGTTTTTCTATACCTCCGGTACGCATTGCGTAAAGAAGACCTGTAACCGATAAATATCCATTTGCCTTTCCAATCTGATAAATCTTCATTCTGATAGCCAAGTTTCATTCATTTCCTCCCAATACTATTTTAATTACCGGTAAATACTTTTTTTACTGCCTCAAGATAACCGTATCCGTACATAGTACAGGGTTCCAGGTAACTGGTCTCGGTCCACTCATTCCAACTATTGACCGTGATAAGCGGCGCCTGCGCAGGCCGGGCATCCGTGTAAGCTTTCGCCATTAGAAGAGCTTTTTCAAAATTTGCAGGTGTATTGTTCTTGACTATTCCGGGCCGAAACATTTCGAACCGGGGATTATTGTCCCAGCCAACCGAAACATGGGCATAGTAAGGAATTTTATAGTCCTTTGAAAGTTTTTCCCATTCCACGGCCACTTCCTTCATGATCTTTAAAAAATCCCTGTCAATATTTGTAAAATGGACTATCTGGTAATGCGTCACGCTGTCAAAACCGAGTTTTTCGATAACTTCTTTTTGCGTTCCGATATTATCACCCCGGATACCTGTTACATTAGTGCCCCGGCCACGAAGTGTAAGCTGGAGTTCCAGGCCTTTAAAACCCGCTTTTATTGTTTCCCTGCGAAACCATTTAAGCGCTTCATCGGCCTGTTTAAAACCGCCGAGGCCATTTATGAAATTATTCAAATCATATATCATAAAACAAGGTTTGCCGTTTATCTTATAATACTCCGGCTGTGAAAAATACTTATCAATAATACGATGCACGATAACCTCGAACTCTTTTTGGTCAACACCGCCTTTCCAGATAAGGGTATTATCCCCCTTCTTTCCGGCGTTCCTCTTATCCCAGAGCATGTCCACATCGTGATTAGCCCACATGAGATAGAATTTCATCCGGTCTTTATTTTGTGCTTTTAAAAAACCGTCATTAAGACAGCCTTCAAGATAAGGCATCCTGTCATACCAGTACCAATCATAGATAAAAACATTGACCCCGTGATCGGCCGCAGCGTCTATTTGCATCTGCATAACATACGGGTCGGCTTCGTTAACATAGCCCCACAAAGGGAAGCGGGGTTGTTCATGTCCGGGAAATTTAGAGACATTGCCCTTGACCGTTTGCCATTCTCCTATTCCCTCCGGCCAGAATATTTTAGCCCGGGGATCAGGATGATAGGAAGGCCATACATAAGCGGCTATATCGTAACTATTTTTCATTTAAACCTCTTTTTCATCAGTATGCTTTTACCTTTCAACAGCTATTACCGCCGTTATCAAAGGGCTCTGCGGCGGGAAATTTTAATAGTTTCCTTCGCCATATCAGATATCTTTACCATATTATATCCTGCTATTCCGGTCTCCAGCGTATCGTGCAAGGGAGCTACCCATTTATCAGGTAGTTTTTTTGCTCCGAGCATCATGCCCATTACCGATCCGACGGTTGCACCGTTACAATCGGTATCAAATGCTGCTTCCACTGCCCGGCAAACAGCTTTCTCAAAATCCATTTCTGAAAAGAGAAGGCCTATGGCTACTATTTGTGCATTGCTGTTTGTGTGCACCCAGTGATGTTTTTTGTTTTCATTCCAGCGTTTATGTATCCTGTTTATAGCCTCGCTGTAATTTATACATTCATAATACCAGCTGATAACTTCTTTAATATCCTCCGTAAGCCGGCAGTTTTCCGGTATCTGGTTCAAACCTGCCTGTATAACTTTGAGAGGTTCGTCGTAGTACGGCGCAACCGCAAGCATGGCGGCAACCCACATCTCACCATAGATACCGTTCTTTACATGGCTGATAGAGGCATCCCTGAAGGCATATTCGGCGGCTTTTTCCGGATCACCCTCCGCAACATAACCGAAGAAATCCGCTCTTATCTGCGCGCCTATCCACTCGCGGTATACATTTCTATAAACCGCGGAGGCCGGCGGGTCTATTTCCAGCGCAAAATTCCTGTAGGCAACGCGCTCGGCCGTGCAGGTATGCAAGATAGGAATATTGTTCATCCAAAAATTGGCAACATCCGCAGATTTAAAATCTTTGCCGTGCACCTTCATCAGCGCCATCCCGGCAACGGTATAATTAGTATCATCGTCCTCAACCATGTGGTCGACCTTGTTTATAAACGAGGGCCTGTCGAACCATTTTGCTTTCTTCAGCAGTTTGGGGACAGACTTAATATAACTTTTAAGCGGAAAATTATTTATGCTTTTAAGATACTTTTCAAACTGCGCTTTGCGTATGCCTTCAACAGGCTTGCCAAGAAGACATCCTGCGCATCTGCCCAGCCAGGCTCCGTAGATACGGTCAAACTCTACTTTCGTGGACAGTTTACCGGTTATTTTATGCCCGGAAGCAGGCCTTGCTTTTTTTATTCCGGCCAGGTCCGAGGGTTCAAAATATTTATAATCTTTCTTCATAGGCAGCTTGATGGTCTTGTCAAGCAGTTCTCCAAATTCCTTCCGGTATTTCAGTTCGTCTTTTACTTTTAGAAGTTTTTTGAACTCGGGCAGGACTTTTGAAATGTCCCGGCCTTCATCCCTTAACTGTTCCAGTTCCACATTAAGGTCTTCCTTGCTGATATATAGCCAGATATTTTTCATTGCCCTTTTCTCCTCTTTGCGTTTGAGTATTTCCTTTGCTAACATTATTCACTTTTGCCGCTTTGTTTACATATTGGCTGGCTTTGCCGGAACCCGTTTTTACTGCTTTTTATGTCTGCCTACCCTTATATTAACATATGCCGGTTTGCAGAATTACATAATTTTTAAGAGCAAGCCCATTAGACCGCCTATTCGGATAAGCAACAATGCTTCGGGGTAAAACCCTTTTCCTGAACTTTTTTAATAGATATATACCGGGCTTTGAGAAAGCGTAACTTTTACCTTTCCGCCATCGGTTTTTATTGAGCTCTTTTCACCGTCCCTGGTTACCAGAGTTAAAGCTGTTTCTTTAACTTCAAATTCTTTTTCAATTGCTTCCTTACCGGTCGTCCAGGACATTATCACTTCCTTAGCTCCTGTGCCTTTAAAAACATAGGCATAAATATTATCAGTTCCTTCACTGAGTTTCCTTATGAGTACCGGCTCAGGAAGGACTTCTATCATATTCTTAATTGCATAAGCCTGTTTCCTCCATTTTTTAGACCTGTCAAAAAGCCCTGCCTTGAAATTATCAATATCTGAAACATACATTATCTGAAATTGTCCTATACCGTTTGCCGCTGAAATAGCCAGAAATCTTGTCATCCAATTTGCCTGTTCTTCCTCATCCTTTACCTGGCCTTCCAAACTCTGCTCCCCTAATTTAACGGGCAAGGAGTAACCAACCTCCGTAACCCATATTGGCTTTTCTCCGCCTGCATTTGTTTTGCATTCTTCTCTTATTACCTCCAACGCCTTAATGTAACCTGCTTTTTCCGGCGGCATTTTTCCAATATAAGGATGAATTCCTGCTATATCATAATACTTTCCTCCCTCATATTTATGTACGCTTTTCATGAATTTTAGCCAGCCAAAGAGCCCTTTGTATTCCCCGTTTGGCGGCACTCCGCCATCTGCTTTTAATGTTCCTCCGGAAGTGTTCATCCCTATGACTTGCACCTCAGGTTTTAGTTTCTTTATCTCTTCACAGGCGGATTTCAGGAGCTCAATATAACACTCATCTCTTTTTTTCCCTTCCGGCGGTTTGAGAAATTCAATATTCGGCTCATTCCATATCTCTATATATTTAACCGGCAAAGGTTTGACCGAAGGATTTTCCTTCCAAAGACTGCCGCCTTCGCAATAACGGTTGACAAGCTCCCTGACACGCTCCCTCCAAACAGGTAAATTTTTCGAGTCATAAGTTTTAAAAGTATCCCTTATGACAGGCACCACCGTGATCCCTCTTTTTGCCGCCTCGATAATGCCTTTTTCAGACGCAGTCCCCAATATATCGCCGTGGAAACGCACCCACTTAAATCCGGCCTTTTCCACTTCATTTGCAAAGGTTAAAAATTCGCCCCCGGGGGCATAAAGAGAATAAAACCCCGGCTTTTCAACTATTTTCTCCATACCAAAAACGCAGGCACCAAAAATCAAAACAATAGATACTAATATTTTATTCATCTTCTCTCCGGAATATTTCCACTTATAGCCTTCTGCAATTTTCAGTTCTTCTGATACAGTAGCGGGTAGTTAAACTTTTCCATAATAATTCACATAATTACTTCTCACTTAGTAGGAGTCTTTTCATTTCTTCGCAGGCACATATTCGTACGCACCGATGGACCATTTCCCGCCTTTTTGACGGGGATTTCCTTCTATATCCTTGTAGAAATCGTACTCCGGGAAAAGCGCTATGGGCAGATATTGAGCCGGATCAATTGCCCCTGTACCATTCACTATGTTCAGGTGCAGGGCCATGAACCTGAAATCTTGAATGGTTCATGGTCTACCCCGGGAGAAGATATGAATAAGGGTAATTTATTTTTTCATGTTTTCTACCTTCAAAATTTTACCCGCCATTTGAGAGCAAATGTCGAGGTAACAGGTTGCGTAATGTCCATTATTATCGTTTTTCAGCAGACTATCACTTAGCTAATTTTTTCTGCACTTCACCCGCCAGTTCATAGAGTTTTTCTGACCTATCCTGCCAGGTGCTGGGGGCCAAAAACCAGGAGTGGTAATCTGATGTATATCCCCAGGGCATTCTGGTACCGCCATAGTCAAAGCTAGTACAACCTTTCCACATATAGGATATCCTCTTATCAAGAATGTCCTTAGCACGTTTTGTCAATTCCGTTCCAAGCTTGACCTTTAGGGTCTCATCTATTAACGCCTTCTCAATGAAAATGCGTGCCTCACATTCCTGCACGCCCTCGCGAACGGCTTCAAAACTGTTTGTACCCACCGGCCCATCGGGTCCTGCTGCCATGAAGAAATTTAAGATCTCAAGATTTCTCCATGTGCTTCCCGGGTATCTTCCGGTAATAGTTCCGATCCGTTTTCCTTCTTTATCCTTGAGGGCAAACCAAAAATCCGCACCCATGCGGCCAAAACCGCGTTGCCCTCCCGTGATATTGGCTTCGGCACAATAGCGCCAGCGCGCCGCCGGATCCTTTATGGGCCGTACATCGCGCTGATGTTGAACAAAAAGCAGGGGATTCTTCCAGCCAAACATACCTGTGTCCTGGGAGAACACAGGGCCCCACACCCATGTTGCATACCCCACCTTTTCAATGCCATAAAGATTTTTCGCCAAATGATGGCTATGAGATACCCAGGGCAGTCCACCTGAGGCCTCGTGTAAAAATTGCACATCCGCCTTGTTGGGTTGGGTATCCGTGGTGAAGCCGATCGCAGAGGCATTATCCAGATTACGCTTCTTCATTCGCTCCTTGATTTGAGCGAAGAGTGGTTTCCATAACTCCATGCTCCCCGGGTTGGTGAGATTAGAAATCTTGACTTCTTCCAGCTTGCCGGTCACAGGGTCGGGCATTGTAACCAAAGGTCCTGCATTAGAACTCTTTAGAGCATCAAACCGCTCCTTAAAAATTTTAGGACTGCAGGAAATGTAACCAAACGGGACCGATTTTTTTGGATCGTAAGGCTCCCTCATATACTGACAGATTTCATGAGCGCGCTTCCGGTCTTTCTCGGTCATTTGATCCAGATCCTTACGCATCTCTCCCCACCCCGGTCCCTGTAGCCATCCACCATTATTCAAGAATTTCATCATCTGCTTATCATCCAGGTTTTCCACATTCTTGTTTGCCATATAAACATCCCAGACGACGAAGCAAACCAACTTGGGTTTGCCCATATATTTTTCAGCATAATCAAGATACTTGTCCATGATAGAGAAATCGTACTTATACTTATTCTCTCCATCCTTG
>CAIYPD010000102.1 GCA_903928075.1 Candidatus Firestoneibacteriota bacterium | reverse complement strand
TATCTGGCCGACTATCTTTTCAAGGCCCAGCACCAGAGCTTCCTGGTTTTCATATTTTCTTTCCACAAGAACCTGTTTCCCGGTCTCAACCTCAACGAGTTTAAGCGTAAGTTCAATATCTTTGTCGGGATTTTTTACAGAACCGATGAGTACCTGTTCGACTTTCAGTATTTTTCCGGCTTCGATAGCGCATTCTTTTGTTGTACAGCCGGGAAGCCTTAGTTTTTTGAGTTTCAACAATTCTTCAGCCTTTGCGGGTTCAAGAATATCAAATTTTTCAGATTTTATAAAAGCACTGCGGACAGCCGCGGATACCACCGCATTGTAAGCGGCTTTTTCATTGGCCCCTTTTACCGGAGAGCTGAAATCTATAGTCTTAGCAACAAATGGTTTATCAGAAGTTGTTTTTTCTACCGTGGCTTTATTATCCGTATTCTCTATATTACTCTTAAGATCGGCTACGGCCTGTTCTCCGGATTTATTTTCTTTCAACTCCCTGTAAGCCTCTCTTATGGTGAAAGCTACTTTATGCGTGCCAGAATTTCCCTCGGCAAAACCCAACGGCAGTAAAAACCCGTAATTCAACTCGCCGCCCACATCTATACCGGGGATATTAAATTTAAAGCCGATTCCTGCCGTAACATTCATATAATTTGAAGTACCATAACCGCCGCCGGCTCTAAAACTAAGGATCCCGGCATCTCCGGCACGGAAACCCACCATTTCTGCTCCAAGATGTAGTTTATACTCACCGCCTCTATAAAGTAGTTCCGTGGAAATAACGGTATTTTTATCGAGGGTGTAAGCAAGTCCTCCTCTTGTGGTGGTCGGAAGTATTTCTTCACCCTGTAAAGCGACATTAGGTGTATTTATATCATCAATAAAAAGACCCACAGTTAAATTATTGAGCAAATATCCGCTGAGAATAGAAACTCCATAAGAAACTGCGTTTGAAGAAAGTACTTCCGCGCCGGAAGCGTTAAAAAAGAAAGGATTCGTAATCGTCCATTCGTTGCTGACGAACCCTTTTACTAAATATTTAACATTAAACCCGAGCGATGTTTTTGTTCCGGCGAAAGGATAAGCATAAGCAAAATATAGTACATTTTCATTATACTGAGGATTGGAAAATTTGTACCAGCCTATTCCCGCGCTCCCCAAACCGCCCAGAGGAATGCCTGCCGCGATAAAACTTTCATCAAGATTGGAAATACCCATATATAATTTGCTATAGGAAAAGGTGGCTTCCCAGGTCAGCAGGTTAGCCAGGCCGGCCGGGTTATAATATATCGCGTTGACATCATCAGCTACGGCAACAAAGGCGTTACCCATGCCCAGAGCGCGAGGGATAGGATTAACTATATTAAACGCCCCGAAGACCTGTGAAGAAACCAGCAGTGCTGCCAAAATAATTATCTTACGCATAATTATTCCCCGCCTTTTTATTATTTTAATTGTAGATCCCCGCTAAATCCGTTCTATGATTTTACATCAATACTAAAGCTCTTGCAAGTACTAATTAAATAAACCCTCTTAATCTTCCAATTTTTTTGCGTGTTTTATGCTTAAATCATTAAAGGCAATGCCTACGGGCAATTTAGGATAAAAGTAGGTTGTTTTATGAGGCATCTTCTCTCTTTTGTAGGAGAGTTCCGTAACGGTCTTGGCGGAAATATCCGGAATAATAAAACCGGCATGAAAGGCACCCTTATCTACCTGCTCTTTTATCTCCGTTATATCACGGGTATATATAATATCTTTTACGCCCGGAAGTTTTTTCAAAATTATATGATGCAGTACTGCGGTCGGAAGTTTTTTCCAGGTCGCAGAATGTTTTTCCTTAATCAAAGCAAGGGCTTTATTTCCTTTCATGGCAAGCGAGTAATACCTGCCTCCGATATACAGAATAATATCCTTGCTTTTTATAGATAGGGTTTCTTTTATTTCAAAAAAAGGTGAGAGTGTTTCGAATATTTTTTGCTTGCTGGCTTTATAGACAAAGCGCACTATACGGTGTGTGGGCAAAACGACCAGGCCCTTATCATGCAGTGAGACCAGCGTAAACATAATATAATTCCAGGGAGAGTTTTTAAGCCCCGGATACATTTTTCTCATCCGGTCCCGGTAAAAGAGCCCGACCTCATATCTGTGATGCCCGTCAGCAATAAAAACTTTCTTGTTTTTAAAATTTTTTATAAGCGCAGTCAGCACGGGCCCTTCAAAGACACGCCATATTTTATTGAGAATGCTTCCACCCCTGTCTTTCATCTTAAAAACAGCATACGGTTTTCTTGAGGTAATTTTACCAAAAGCCGCTTCACCTTCATACAGTCCGAAGATAGGGCTCATATTGGCTTCACAGGCCTCAAGCAGTTTAAGCCGGTCCGCCTTATGCGAGGGAAAAGTATTCTCATGCGGCAGTACTTTCTTTTTGGAAAATTCTTCCATTTTAACAAGGCAAAGGACCCCGGTACGAATGCGCATTTTGCCGTTGACCAGAAATTGCTGCCGGTGAATGTATACAACCGGCTTATCCTCATAGACCAGAGTTTCTTCCGCTATCCAGTTCCTGAGTTCTTTTGCAGAAAGGGCATACCGGTCATATTTACTCCCGTCCACGGCCGCCTGTTTTCTAAGAATTATTCTTACAATATTTTTTGGCGAAAGCGAATAATATTCCTCCTGCATCTTTGGAGAAATCACATCATAGGGAAGTGAAACTACTTTGGAAAGACTCCTGAATTTCCCGTTATTGTACTTGAGTGCTTTAAAAGCGGAAACATCCACCATTAGTTTAGTCCTTTAAGATTAAAGCAAAGTATCCAGTTTGCTTTTAATCACAGTTTTTGGCTGCACCCCTACCATTTGCCCGACCACGCCGCCGTTCTTAAACATAAGTAGCGCGGGTATGGACCGGATACTAAATTTACCGCTGGTAACGGGATTTTCGTCCACATTTACTTTTCCGACTTTTATTTTACCCGCATATTCTTTTGCCAGTTCTTCAACCGTCGGGCCCAGCATTCTGCAGGGACCACACCACTCCGCCCAAAAATCTACAAGAACCGGTATTGTCGACTTCAGCACTTCTTTCTCAAAATTTGCATCCGTAAGTTCTGTTGCCATATTGCCTCCGTAAAACTTTACTTTGTTTCGGGAACAGGCGCGGGTGCGGGCATGTTTTGCTGCTTTGCTGCAGCCTCTTTTGCTTTGACCAGCGCTTCACGGGCAAGCTGAGCGGCTTTGACCGCTGATTCTACAGCCTGGGTGAAATTAGCGTTATCCATTGTCTTCTTTGCAGTTTCAAGCGCTTCTTCCGCGCTCTTATAAATTTCCGGCGCCAGCGTATCAGCGTTTGCATCTTTAGCTTCAGCCAGGGCAGTCTTAGCTTTGGTCACTTCGTTTGTGGCCTTCTCCACATCGTCCAGCGCTTTTTTGACATTAGTCTGGGCTTGAAGGGCAAGAGTCCGGGCCAATTCATATTTTTTGAATTTTACATTGTTCTTAACTTCCCAAAGATCACTTTCTATTTGCTTAATTATTTTACCGTAGGTCTTATCCATACCCAATTCTTTTGCGAACTGGATATTGCGTTCAGCTTCGGTAACAATATTTTGCACCTGGCCGGGCAGATCCCGTACATTACGGGCCGAGTCCTGAGCCTGGACAGCAAACTGGTAGGCTTTAAGAAAATTATTCTTTTCCAGAAAATCTTCTGCGGTTGAAAGCTGGCCTTTTGCTATATTATAAAGTTCTATTAAATCCCTTAAAGTTGGGGCTTGCTCTGATATTTTTATCTCTTTTTTTGCTGTTTCAATCGCGGCAACAGCTCTGTCATAAAGCGGTTTATCCGCAGGTTTAATTACCTTGGAACATCCCGTAAATACGAGCATCGCTGCAAGTACCAGCATTCCCATTTTATTAAACATTGTAAAATTCCTCCTTAAAAATATTTCCAAGGTTTTCATTTTAAGATGATTATATAATAAATTTATGTTTAAAACAAGCAGTTATATCTGCCCTTATTATTTTTTCCGCTCTACAATAATTTTTGCGCCCACGACCTCTATTACCACAACCTTTTCCCCCTTGCCTATTGCCGTGCCATCTGCAGATTCCGCGCTCCAATCTTCATTTTGGACATATACTATACCGGCGGGAGCCAGTTCTGTTTTAACTTCCCCGAAAGCTCCCGGCAGTGATTCCCGTCCGGAGATAGCCTTGCCTTTCATCGAAGCAATCCCGAGATAAACAAGCAGCGCGAAAAGTCCCCCTATTAATACCACCATCAGAATAACAAGCGGTAGAGAGATTTTGAAATAGGGGGCGAGAGGATTAAACAGCATAAAAGAGCCTAAAAGCATTGAAAGCAGGCCTAAAATCCCTAATGTACCGTGCGCCGGAGTTTTTAACTCAAGTATAATAAGGATAAATGCCAGAGCCAGGAAAGAGGCACCGGCAATACTAATCGAGATAGAACCCATGGAGACAAGAGCAACCAGCAGGCAGCTGCTGCCGAGTAAGCCCGGCACAAAAGAACCCGGAGCAATAAATTCAAAGATAATTCCAAAAATACCCAGAATAAAAAGCATATAGACAATGTCGGGATCTCCCGCCGTCTGCAGCGCCGTTTCCCAACCCGACATTTTTATTTGCATAAGAGCCTTACCTTTCAGAGCTAACTTTTGTTTCCCGTTTAAACGCGGGACGGCCTTTCCGTCTATTTTCAAAATAAGTTCTTCTGCGGTGTCCGCCAGAAAGTCGGTCACATTCAGTTTTAATGCTTCGGTTTCCGTTATAGAAACGCTGTTCCTTACCGCCTCCTCCGCCCAAACTGCATTTCTGCCTCTTTTTTCCGCCAGAGACCTTATAAAAGCCGCCGCGTCATTTGTTATCTTTTCGGAAACCTTACCGCCGTTTATGTAAATAGGATGAGCCGCACCGAGATTGGTCCCGGCGGCCATCGCCGCATAGTCCGAAGCCAAAGCAATAAACAAGCCGGCAGAAGCCGCGCGCGCCCCTCTAGGATAAACCTGGGTTACCACCGGAACTTTTGAAGCAAGTATTTTTTGAACCACCTTTCGCATGGAAAGCTGCAGCCCGCCGGGCGTGTCCAGCTGAATAATTACAAGCTCCGCCTGCTTTGCTTCCGCGCGGGTAATTTCTTTTTCCAGATAAGCGGCCGAGACGGGATTGATGACCCCTTTAAACTTGATTATAAATATTTCGCCGGCTGTGACCAGAGAAACCAACAGAAACAATAAGGCAACTGTCTTAAGTATTTTTAGCATGGTTCTTCAACTCCTTCATTCCTAAAAAGACCAGATTAGGTTCATATTCATTTATTTCTTTTATATGCCTGACAAGGACTGCGCCCCATCCGCCCGTACCTACGACGAAGATACCGCCGCGTGTCGTTTTTTTTATCATTCTCACCAGGCCTCCTATCATCTCTATATTCCCGAAGAAGAGGCCCGAAGCGATACATTCCTCCGTGCTTTGTCCTATTATTTTCTTGACGGGTTTCAAAGGAATTTTCGGCAGCTTTGATGTTTTCTCAAAAAGATAAGCAGCAAACAAACCGGCGCCCGGGACAATTATTCCGCCTTTAAACTCACTCCGTTTGGAAATAAAATTTAAAGTAGTCGCTGTACCAAAATCAACAACAAGGCAGGCCCGGCCATATTTTTTTTGGGCGCCCAGACAGGTCAACAGACGGTCGACACCAACTCTGTCCTTATTTTTATAAAGGTTAATAACCGGCACATCTTTATTTTTAATTTCCAAAACCCGGCCCGGATATTTTCTTTTGAGAAGCCCGGTTATTTCCGGAACAACAGAGGCCAGAACAATTTTTTCAACCGCCGCACCGTTGAAGTTTATTTCCTTTACGGCAGCAGGTTCCGCCGGCCACCTGCCCGCTAAAACAAAGTTTTCTCCTCTAAAATACCCTGCTGTAATCGTCGAATTCCCGATGTTCATGTATATTAAATTTTTCTTCATATTTTTTTCCTTTTAGTCCCTGCGTACTTGTTTTTGCCACCCTGTTAGAAGTTCAGATGGTCAGATGTACAGAGGTGCAGCAAAAGCAAGGCAGATGATCAGATGCACGGATGTTCGGATGGTCAGCAAAAGAAACAAATCGGATGTTCCTCCTTTCTTGCCGCCCTTCCGTTCCTCCGTTCTTGCTGCTCTTCTCCGCCAAGTTTGCTTGGCGAGATCTCGTCCGCCTAAAGGCGAGACGGACGTCCCTCCGCCCTTCCTCCCCTCTATTTACGTCACATCTCCCGAATAGACCTTTTTCAATTCCCCGGAATCAAGCCGGACCACCAGCCCGCCATCTTTGTTTATATCCACGGCAAAACCTTCATATTCTTCCGCCAGTCCTTTTATCCTGACCCGCTTATTTAAAGTTACGGATCTTTTCTTCCATTCCGCAATAAAAGAAGAAAAACCATCTCTCTTATAAAGCTCATATTTTTCTTCAAGCTGCCCCAGTACTTCTTTAAGCAGCCCCAGCCGCGAAATCTCCCGGCCGGCGGCAAGAGACAAAGAGGTGGCGCTATCTTTTATTTCAGCGGGAAAAGCAGCCTTTGACATGTTTACATTAATGCCGATACCCAGCGCCATGTGTCGAACCAGATCAGGCCCGGCGTTTATTTCCGTAAGAATACCGCATACTTTTTTCCCGTCAAGAAAAATATCATTCGGCCATTTTAAACCTGCCTCAAGCCCCGTAAAGTTATGTAAAGCCTGCACCAGCGCCAGGCCTGCTACAAATGTCAGATCTGTCGCCTGTCTGGGGGCTATCCGGGGACGAAGAATAACGGAAAACCAGAGCCCCGCGCCCGCCGGAGAAAGCCATTTCCGGTTTAAGCGGCCTTTACCAGAATTTTGTTTTTCAGCAATTACAACCGCGCCCTCCTCCGTATTAGTTCCGGCAAGCTTCATTGCGGTTTCATTTGTAGAGCCTATTTCATCATAGCAATAAAGTTCTTTCCCCAGGTATTTTGTCAATAAACCTTCCCGTATTTCAGCCGCCAGCAGCCGGTCCGGTGAACCGGTCAGGCGGTAACCGAGACGGGTACTACTGCCTATGCTATAACCCTGCTTTACCAGCGCGTGGACATGTTTCCAGACGGCCGTTCGGGTTACCAGCAATTTACGGCTTAAGGCTTCTCCGGAAACATATCCGGATTTTTCCGCCCGGAGAAAAATAAGAATCTTCTCCGCGGTACCAGGTACTTTTCTTTTATTCATACCGGAATCGGGCCGTGTTTCTCTTCGTATTTTTTTACATTTTCCGTCAGGGCCATTAAAAATCTTTTCGTGTGCGTCGGAGAGGATATTACCCGGGTCCCGACTTTGTTCTTCGGCTGCTGCGGGAAAACAAATACAAAATCCATGACAAACTCCGTCTCACTGTGCGAAACCACGACAAAATTAGAGTAAACCCCGCGGCTGACCGCCTCGTCTATTTCTATACTTATTTGTTTCCCGTCATCATTATTTTGCATCCCTTTCCCCCTTTTTCAAACGCTATTTCAATCTGCAGTGCCGGTTTTTTCCTCTTCCACTTTGCCGTAAACTCTTTTGAGAGAAGCCTTATAATAATAATGTGTAAGTATCTCCTGATAACTCTTCCCGACTGCCGCCATTTTTGTCGCCCCTGCCTGGCACAGCCCTACGCCGTGCCCCCAGCCGCAGCCAAAGACCAGATTCTTCTCTACTTTATAAAAAGAACTCCGGAGCCCGTTGAGCGCCTGGCGGGTCTTGTCCAGGGTAAATTTCTTATCCCCGGTTTGCACTTCTCTCACATAGCCGTTTAAGTCCCGCCTGAGAATTTTTAAACTCTTCACTTCCTCGGGTTCCGCTATTCTAAACCACCTGAAAACTTTATCTTCGGCGCAATAGGCAACCGGTGCCAGTTTGATCCAGCGGTCCAGATTTTCCGGAGTAAGCGGCCAGTCTCTATAGCATGCCTTCTGTTTGGCTTCCTCGTAATCCCCGATGCCGATGAGCCCGGGATTTTTCGCACCACCCCATACTTCCTCGACATTACAGGTCCGGCCGCCGCAGGTTGCGAAATAGAAAGCAGAGAGACAGCCTTTTTCGCCGGAAATTATCTCGCCCCGGGTAAGATCAACGGCTTTGGTCGTACTTTGCAGTTCGGTCGAAATCCCGGTATAGGCCTGGCAGTGCACATCGGCGCAAAGATGGAAGTCAGTACTGCCTTTGTTGTCCTCTATCCTTTTATAAATATAGCTCCGGGCTATTACCGCCTGAGCTTTAAGGGCTTCAATATTAGCTGCACCTATTTCCGAGGGGACGACGCTGTAAAGATACTCTTCCAGATTTACTTCATTGATTAGATGAAAGCCCCGGTCCTCCGTCTCAACTCTCAAGACGCCGCGGTAACTCCGGTCTTTGTTATTGGCCCAAAAAGAGCCCTTATCCACCGTGACATCAAATATTGTAAAAGACGCGTTTTTCAGTTCAGGCACAAAGTAAAGGGAAGTAGTTCTTTTTATACGGATAGCAACCGGTTTACCGGTTTTTCCGAGAATATTTATGTTTACACCTTCCCGCCAGATCTTCAAATCCTCCTCAGGCTCGGCTTCCTTAACGACCCGGCTGTCGTAATAGACATTGTACTTCCCGGCGCATTTAAACCTTACTTTTTCCGCGTCGTTAACTATAAGAATTTTCAAAACAGGAATATCTTTATCTTCTTTAATATAATTTACTTTAGGAGCTTTCGTTTCCTTCCGTGTTTTTTCCTTGGTGTCTTCACCCTTCTTTATGTATTCGGCCGCCTTGCCGCTGTACTCTTTAACCTTTTCGGCTACCTGCCGGTTTTCCGGTTCGATAAATGAGACTTTCTTATAATTATCGAAGGCCTGGGCGTATTGTTTTAATTTTTCATATATTCCGGCCATTCTCAAATAGGCTTTATAAAAACTATTATCGTAGCCTACCGCGTTTTTATAGGCTCCCAGCGCCTTCTCGTCTTCTCCTGCCCCACTGTAGTATTCTCCGAGCAGAAAATGCGCCTGGCTGAAGCGGATATCGTATTCAATAACTTTATTAAAATATTCCGCGGCTTTCTGGTTCTTCTTTTTATCAAAATAGACAAGACCGAGGCCGAAAGTCGCGAAGGTCCGTATCTTCAGAGCGTCCGGGTCTTTTTTCTTAAGTAGTGTTATGACCTCAAGGACATTTTCAAGCTCTTTTCTGGCACCTTCCAGGTCTCCGGTAAAATACCGGCAGTACCCGAGGTTCATCCGCCTGAAAGGCTCGTTTTTCTTTTGAAGAGCGGCTTCATAATAATTTATAGCATCAGAATAATAACCGTTATCCCTGTAGACCGTAGCCATATTAGCCATAACTTCTTCTGAGTCATTTTCCGTTAAAATCCGAGTGTACTTCTCGAGGCTCCCGCCGAAATTACCGCTATAATAATCAAGCGTAGCCTCTTTCATGGTTTTTTTAAAACTTAGACCGGCGGGCTCCGCACCTGTTTTCGGCTTGATGGCGGGTTTTCCCGCACTTTCGGCTACAGGCGAAAGCTCAGCCATTACTCCGGGGGTTGTGGGTTTTAAGACAGTTCCACAGGCGGCAAGAAAAAGTATACCAGCCATTATTGCGGCTTGCATGATTGATTTCTTCATGGACTCTACTTTTTGAGGCTGAATTTGAAAGTTATGACACCGTCCTGGTCTATCTGGTTAGCCGAAAGCGGAATGGAATCAAACTTCCATTTATTTAAACAATCTGTGACCGCATGATCCAACTCTTTATAGCCGCAAGTTCTGAGGACTATTATATTTTTAACATCGCCTTTGGGATCCACCTTCAACTGCACCTTCACTTCCCCTTCATAACCCTTTTGTCTGGCCCATTCGGGATACTGTGCAGTGGCTCTATACCTGATGCCCCGCGTTTGCAGAGGCCCTTCAATATCCGGATTACCGTCCGGACTCCCGGGCGCGAAATTGTCCTCGCCTATGCCGCCCCCGTTTACCGGGCCTTCCAGCAACCCGGCGGAGTTTCTCACCGTGGCAGGATCTATGCCGATAGGATTTTCTTTTCTTATCTTTACGATATCTTCGTTTGACCGGGGGACAACTTTGACTGTCTTAACAGTATCTTTTACCGTTTTAACGGTCTTGACTGTATCTTCAGCAGGTTTAGCAAGTAAGGGAATTTTAACAGTTTTTTTGACACCCGGAGTAACAACCGCCTTGCCTTTTTGTCCGAGACCCTTGCCATAGGGCATCTCCGCTAAGAAGGTCACTTCGGTCAGATAGACAGTTTTACCCGCTGTTGCTTTTATTCTCATCGCGGAAAAGAGCAGCAACAACAGAACATGGATTAATATTGAAATAATAACGGTGTATTTCAAGTCCCCGTTTTTTTGCATTATTTCCCTTCCGATTTTTCCGCTGCGATAGCCAGTTTTAGCGCCCCTGCCTTCTTGGCAATATCCAGAGCCCGTACAACCTGGCCGTGCATTACGGTCTTATCTGCATTTAAAATGACTGTTTTATCTTTTTCGTGTTTTAAATACTGTTCCAGTGCCGCCTGCAGTCCTTCAAAGCCCGTTTCCCGGTCATTGAGGTAAACCTTATTTTCCTGCGTAAGTGAGATGGTAATATTTCTTTGGGGTGTTGAATCCGCGGTAGTAGCCGCCGGCAATTTAACATTGATACCGCCGGCCAGAATCATCGGCGTCGTAACCATAAATATTATCAAAAGAACAAGCGCCACATCGGTCAGCGGGGTAATATTTATCTCGGAAATTATTTTATCTTCTACTTTATATCTGCGCATAGCAAACCTCTAATTTGTTTGTTCCTCAAGGGAACTGATTATTTACAGTTTAACGGCTACTTTTTTACAAGCTCAATAATTTCCGCCGCGCTGTCTTCAAAAGTTACCAGCAGCCTTTTAATCTGTCTCGTGAAAGCATTATAAAAAATAACCGAACCAATGGCAACTATGAGTCCTGCTATGGTGTTAATGAGTGCCTCCGCGATACCGCCGGCAACCACCGAAGGGCCGACTGCGGATTCTATGGACATGGATTTGAAAGCGTGCATGATACCGATGACCGTCCCGACCAGTCCGATATATAAGGCAATATTGCCGATGGTGCCGATAATACCAAGATATTTTTCCAAGCCGACCATTTCTTTATCGACGGCGCGCAGCGCTATTTCCGAGAGCTCTTCGCTGCTCTTCTTATGAGAGAAGAGAATGGCCTTATATACATTATTCAACGGGCAGGGAACACTGAAGAAAAGGAACTTAACCCTGAAATTATCGCAATAGGTGATAGCCTCGGAAATTTTCGCCGACATAACCAGGTTCCTTACCTTAGTTTTCACTTCTTCAAGAAGCTTCGCGCGCACTCCGTAAAAGGTTTTAAGCCTTTCTAAAAATACGGCCAAAGAGATGATAGAACAAAGTATCAGAATGAAAACTACAATCCCGCCTTTTTCGAGAAGGCTTAAAAATGACATATTTTCAAACATCTTGTTCCTCCTTTAGATAGCTTCCGGCATCGAATGTATTAACATTATAAGACGATTTCAAATGTAAGTCAATATACAATAATTTACCCATATAAAGAAAATATTTGACAAATTTTAAAATTTCGAGAGAACAAAACTAACTCCGCAAACCATTTTGCGTTAGGGTACTCCGGCAATTGATTAATTGGTCTTTAAAATTTTAACTTTCGAAGCTACCCGGTCACCCTTGCTGTCTTTTTCATAGGTCACTTCCACCATCAGATCCTTTTTAAGGTCTTTTAGAAGTTCTTTTTTTACCGTGAAAGTAAGTTTCGGATTATTTTCCGCTCTCTCGATAGTGAAGGTATTTTTAACGATATCAAGAGCAGTAATTTTCCCTGTTTTAGTCAATGAATTTGCCGGGGATTTCTCTTTGTCACTTTCTTTAACGGGGGCTTTCTTCTCTTCGGCAGGCGTGGCGGCAGCGTTGCCTTCAATTTTCACTTCCGACGCAACTCTCTTTCCCTGCGCATCTTTTGAGTAGGCAACATCGACAATCTGGCCGGACTTCAATTTATTCAATATATCTTTTGCCGCCAGGAAGGTAAATGTGGAACTATCGGAAGTCCGTTCTATAGTGAAGGATTTACTGTCAATAAAGGTAATTTTTCCAGACTTGTTTTCAGCAAAGACACTGCCCGCAAATACAAAAACTCCGGCCAAACAAAACACCCAACTCAGCAACTTCAGACTTTTATTCATCTTATCCTCCCCGGATATATTGTTAAAATATCTTATTCTTTTTCATAAGCTTTTTTATATAACTTGTCTCTTCCCGGTCATAGGGCTGCCCATTTTTCCGGAATATTTCATGATGCCAGAGCGCCGGCTCCGGTGACCCAGGGAGCGTGCCCCAGGGAAATTTTGTCTGTGTTTTACCGTCAACCAGGCCCCAGTTCAGACAACCTACTTTATTTTTTTTAAATATTTCCAGGGAGGGCTTAAAAAAACTGCCGTGCCCCCGGGCCATATACTCGGTACAGATAAGCGGCCGGCCCAATCCTTCAAGGTCCTTTATCCATTCTAAAAGACTTGCCGGATTTTGATAGTTGTGAAAAGTAATTATATCCGAAGCATTCAACTGCAAGGAATTAAGCGCCTTGAAATCAGCCCAGACCCCGACAGTAAGCGGCTGAAGAGGAGCGGCTTCATTAGCCCACTCAAAAGTTTTTTCAAGAAGCGGCAGGGATTTTCCGCGCTGACCGGTGTTCCCGGGCTCATTATACAGGTCCCAGATAAGCACGCGTTCGTCTTTCCCGAAAGTTTTTAGCAGGCCTTTAACATATTCTTCCAGCCGGTCCCAGGCCGAAGTATTGTTTGTCACCGCATTCCCCGGACTCTGCACCCAGCCATGATTATGAACTTCTCCGGCTCTGCCTTTCTGCTTTCCAAGCTTTGGAGAAGTACCCCAGCAATCATCAAAGAGCACAAAAACCGTCTTAATCTTATTTTTTTCCGCAAGAGTAAGATACCTGTCTATATTTTTTTAAAATCTTCTCTTTTATGCGTCCAGAGCAGATCATGCAAATAGACGCGAACGGTATTGAAGCCCAGTTTCTTTGCAAAACCCAGTTCTTTGCTGATCGTCTTTGGGTCAAAAGTATCCTTACCAAACATCTCCAGCTGATTTATGGCGGTACTCACAATAAAATTGCACCCCACCAGCCAGGGAAGTTTCTTATACCAGGCCGCAGCTTGTTCTTTGGACCAGCGTGCAGTTAACATAGAACCTCCTCAAAAATAGATACAAGGGACAAGATAGGAGCTTTATTATTCTTACTTTGTACTTTGTACTTAGTACTTTGTACCTTCTTTTACTAATAGGTATCTGTCAGACCGGACACTTTAAGGTGCCGTTTAAAATCCTCAAACAGCAACCCGTTCAGTTTTGCGGTAATAACTTTGATTTTACCCGGCTCCAGGTGAAAGAAATTATCCGAGAACCGGATATCCGGATTTTTTGTTTTAAGCCGGATCCAGAGTGCTGGCTTATCAGTCGTCAGGTTGATTACTGCGGTTTCCTTTCCAATTTTTTTGGCGGTGCAAAGAATTTCAGGCCTTTCAAGATTAATATCTTTAGGTTTCGCAAATAGCACGATATTTTCCGAAACCGGCTCTTTTTCGCAGGCAAGTGTTATAAACAATACAAGATTATTTTTTGAGAACTTTTTAACAAGGTACTTAACATTCAGAACCTTGGCTGCAACGCTTGCACCGGGCAACAGTGAAACAGTTTTACTGCCGGTTAATAGTTTTACCCCGTCCAAAGAACATAAAGCCCAGGATATTTTTGCTCTCGCTTTATTTTTTTGATCATTTACCGCATAAATCCTTACGGTTTTTGTCCTGTCCTCATAGACTCCGCTTACTAAGAGAGGCGCAAAGAATCTTTTTGCGGCATAGTTGAGGGCTTTCCATCTGCCGTAATAATCTATAGAAGACCAGCTGGCAACCGGCCAGCAGTCGTTAAGCTGCCAGAAGAGCGTCCCCATACAAACAGGCATAATTCTTCTGAAATGCTCGACTCCGGAATCTATGCCCATACTTTGCATTATCTGGCTTAAAGTAAGAAGCGCTTCAAAATCTTTGGCGGGCTTGAAATACCTATTAATAAAATCAAGTATCAAGTTATTCCCGGCGCCGCATCTTTGATGGTGTTTCATTATACCGCTTTCGATATCCCGGTCTTTTGGTAAAGTATAACTCTCTACCGTTGCCAACTCAGGAAAAGACTGAAAACCAAACTCACTGACAAACCGGTGCCGGCAGGAGAGATAATATTCAAAAGTCGCGCCGCCGTGCCAGACATTCCAGACATGCGAATCCCCGTATTTTGGATTAGCATGCGCCGCCCGCTCGCCCGACGGGGAATGCGGACTCCCGGGCCAGTACAATCTTTCGGGATCGTTTAATTTAACAACATTATGCAATCCAATATCAAAGAGTTCGATATAATCTTTCCAGCGCATCTTCCCTTTTTCGGCTCCATTTGCGCTGTGTCCCTGTTCTAATTCATTATTCCCGCACCAGAGCGCCAGAGACGGATGGTGCCGGAGCCGCTTAATATTATCTTCAGCTTCTTTGCAGAAACTTTCTATAAATTCAGTTTTGTAAACAGGCACCGGCAGGCAGGCCGCCATAAAATCCTGCCAGACACAGATACCGAGTTCATCGCAAAGGTCATAAAATTCATCGTGTTCATAGACCCCGCCGCCCCAAACCCTAAGCATATTCATATTGGCTGCTTTTGCATCCAGAAGAAGTTTTTTATAAGTGTTATAAGTGACCGCGGACGGGAAAGGTTCCGGCGTTATCCAGTTAGCCCCCTTAACAAAGAAAGGAACTTTGTTTACCCGGAAATAAAAAGATTCGCCGTTAGCATCTTTTTCTCTTATTACAGTTAGCTCCCGGAGGCCTATGCGCTTTTTTTTATTATCCAGCAGCCGGTTCTTTTCGTCATAGAGTTTGACTTCCACTTCATAGAGCGGCTGGGCACCCAGATTATTAGGCCACCAGATTTCAGGATTTCTAATATTTATTTCCAGTTCCTTGACTCCGGTATTTACCTCTTGATTTAAAGCGGCTACCATTTTTCCCCTGTAGCTGACTGCAATTACCGTTCTAAAGGTATAAAGGTTTTCTATGTCCAGAATTAGTTTTATTTTTAAATTTACAGAATTTTTCTGATGTTCCTGTAAAATGAGCAGCTCTTTCAGCCGCGCCGTCGAAAAGGCTATTAATTCAACTTTGCGCCACAAGCCGCAGGTAGCAAGCCTGGGACCCCAGTCCCAGCCGTAGTTTGACTGCATCTTCCTTAAAAGGCCCTGGCTGACCCTCTCATAATCCATAACGGGAAAACTGCCGTAGCCCGCAGCTTTATTTTCCTTCCGCAGGTAAGGTAAAGTAGAAGTGAATAGTATTTCCAGCCGGTTTTGCCCTTTCTTTAGCAGTCCTTTCACTTCAAATTCAAAGATCCGGAACATATTATCGGTCTTAGCAAGTTTTTTTCCGTTCAGGGTGATGGTAGCCAGAGTATCCAAACCGTTGAAACGGAGTATTACTCTCTCATTTTTAAGTAACTCAGGTGAGACCCGGAAGGTGGTGCAATAAAGCCAATTTTCATTCTCTATCCATTGCAGCTTGCGTTCATTGTCCCTGAAAAATGGCTTCTCTATGATTTTGGCGGCTAACAGATCTGTATGGACGCAGCCGGGAACTTTCGCGGGGATATCTATTACTCTCCCCGGATTTTTTACTTTCCAGTTATTCTTAAGTTCAATTATTTTCACAAAGACGCTCCTTAACTATTTATAATCTTCTTTTACGATGCCTATGCCCGCAGGCGGTTTTAAAATTTAAGTGTAAGACCGATATTCAGGGAGGCTCCGGGCAGGGGGTAGTCTTTTATAACTGAATAGCTGCGATTTAAAAGGTTTTCTCCGTTTACAAACACCGTGATGTTTTCTCCGAAATTCTTTTTTACACCGGCAAAAACCAGCAGTGCGTCATCTAGAGTATCCGCAAGAGTTTGCGAGTAGTACATTCTGCCGCGCAAAACAAACATCGCGTTAAAACTCCAATCCTCATATATATATTCGCCGCCCAGGGAGAGGGAATGCACGGGGGTATAAGTAATGTTTACCGCAGAATTATCCGGATTAACCGCGTTTATATAACTGTAGGAAAGTTTTTGCTTTAAGCCCTCAAGTATCGTCCATTCCTCTTTGGCGTTTATTCCCATAACAGAGGCTTTTACTAAGTTTACAGGCGCCGTGGAATTACCCGCGGACTCATAGGAGAGCCGGTCGGTTTGTTCCTTCCGGTAAAATTCCAGAGTGAGAGGCACTTCTTTTAAAAGTTTATGCTCTACTCCGGTCAAAATATAAAACCAGGTATTTTCGGGCCTTAAGGAAGTGTTAAGGAGATAGATCTCGCCGCCATAGGTTTCTTTAAATTTCGGATAGACTCTCCCGGGAATGTAAGAGACATAGACACGGGTAAAACTGTCTATATCAAAAACCGCTTTTGCGTTAAAAAAAAGCCAGCCGTTATTGCTTTTTAGAGCCAGCGAAATATCCGCATTGTCTATTTTAAATCTGTCCTCAAGCTCGAGATCATATATCCAGCCGTAAATGTTGTCATTTTTGAAATTGAGACTTAGCCCCGGCAGATGTTTTTTATTAGCAAGTACAACTTCATAGGAGACTTTCGCACCCAGTTCAAATTCATCGTGTTTTAAACCGAAGGTGCTGATATCCGACCTTACATAACTAAAGGCCCCGTTCAGACTTAGTTTATCCGCAAGAACGGAGGAACTTCGCAAATACACGGTATAAAAGTCCTTGATAAGCGCGTCAAACCCGAGCGAAGCCCGGTATGGCGTATTTTCTGTCTCGTTCTCGTAATCCAGAGTGAGCCCCAGCTGGAGAGTCTTGTCAAAAGCATAATTGAAGTCTCCGGAAAGTGCTGTATTAGTATAGCCGAAATCCTGCAAACCAAAATTTTTTCTGCTGCCGGCCGCATTTAAAAGAAAACCCAGCTTATCTATCTGCTGGCCGTAAATTAATTTGAGAAAATAATTATCGTAAGTTCCCAGCCTGGCTGTCAATTCGCCAAACTTGTTCTTACCTTCTGTTTTTTCAAATTCCGGAGTCCGCTTGTCGCCTTCAAGGTAGGGTCCTTTTATGAACTCCATCTCCATCAAGGGTGTTTCTTTCGGAGGGACAGGATACTTCGCCGGCAACAGGTCTTTCTTTTCCCCTCCTACTTTAAGGTCAAACTCTCCGGAGATAACTACATCCGGCAGAACAAAGACCGGTTCTCTGTCTTTTTTTATCTCTTCCTGCGCTAAAAGAGCGCCTGTAAATAATAGAAAAAAGAGAGTAATGTTTTTTTTCATTTGTCCTCCAGATCTTTGAGGCGTTTTTCTGCGGAGGCTTTCCAGTCCGGGTTGGTGCTTTCTTTTATTATTTCCCTGTAAATGTTCCTGGCTTCTTCATACTTTGCCAGGCGCTCAAAACATTCGGCGCCGCGTGCTTTGGCCGTAACTTTCCAGACACCGGAGGCTTTTTCCAGCAAAGGTACTTTCATATACTCGGTAGCCGCATTTTCATAATCCCCCGAGTTATAATAGATATTGGCAATCCAGTACTGGGCTTCCGGCGCCTTGTCCGGGAAGTTAGCCGCCAGCCAGTTATAGGTGCTTAAAGCATTTTTATTATCTTTAACAGCCTCGTACAGGGCCCCGGCCTCCATAGCCGCGTCCCGGGCCTGCTCGCTTTTGGCATAACCGGTCATTACCAGTTTGTACTGCTTAAGTGCGTCATCGTTTTTCTTTAATTTTTTATAAGCCAGCCCTGCGTTAAAAGCCGCGGAGGGCGCAAAACCGCCGGCGGGATATTTCTCGACAATATCCGTATATTCGGCGGCCGCATCCGAGTAACGCTCCAGCGCAAAATAAAGTCCGGCAATTCTAAAATGTGCGGTCGGCGCAAGACCGGAGGAGGGAAACTTCGAAACCAGGAGTCTTAGACTTTCCACCGCCCGTCCGTTGTCCTTTAGATTAAGCCAGGCTTCTGCTTTATTGTAGAGCGCCTGGTCAAGATTATTGGCAGCCGGAAAATCATTAATGAATATATCGTATTCTTCCACCGCCTGTTTGTAATTCTTCTCTCCGAGATAATAATTCCCGAGTTTAAATTGTACTTCCGCGGAGAATTCTTCTTTAGGGAATTTGCGCAGGAATCTTTTTGATACTTCCGCCGCTTCTTTGTTTTTCCCTAGCCGGTTATAGGTCCAGGAAAGCCCGTAGAGCGCGTCCCTTTCATATTTTGTATCGGAATATCTGTCTATAACTTTCTGATAATACTCTGCCGCCGGGGCATAATCACCCATATTATAGTAACAATCGGCGATTTTGAGCACGGCATCGGGTACGAGCGCACTACCGGCATACTGCTTTTCCAGTTTAATAAAATTCAAAATAGCCTTATCAAAATCATTTCGGCGGAATCTGGCCACGCCGCTCCAGTAGGTGCTTTCAGGCGTACTCAAAGTCTCCCAGAAGGAAACCGCGCCGTTAAAGTCATTCATATTATACAGGCACCAGCCGGCTTGATACTTAGCTTTGCTGATTTCCCGGGGATCTTTCGTCTTCCCGCTCTCAAAGACTTTTTTATAGACCTTTAAAGCGGCCTCGTAATCCTTAAGATTATAGAGACAGCTGGCAGACATGTAGTTAGTTTCCCCGAAGTATTCTCCTGCGGTATCCATTTCTGCGGCACCGGTAAATTCGGCCAGCGCGGTAGTAAATTTCCTGGTCTGAAAATAGCACCAGGAAAGGCCCAGCCGGGCGACCAGGGAAAGGCGTTGATCTTTATAATTACTTATTACATCCTTATAGGTTTCTATTGCATTTTCATACTCTTTGAGCGCAAACTGCGTTTCTGCCAGTCTAAAATGGGCTTCGGAAACCCAGGCACTGTCCGGAAACCGGATAAGCAGATTTTTAAAGTGAGCTTTAGCAGAATCATATTGCAGGAGTTTATAATTACACCAGCCGGTCCAGTAAAGGCCGACATCGGCAAATTCACTCTTCGGATATTCGGTGCAAATCTTAAAATATTCGGTTTTGGCGTCTAAAAGCCGGCCCAGACTGTAATAGCAGTTGCCGGAAAGATAAAGCGCATAGGGTTTTAACGCCGCGGGCGTGTCTTTGCCGTTCAGGACAATTTTAAGCTCCGCAATAGCGTCCCAGGTCTTTTTCATTTTGAAATAGCACCAGGCAAGCGCGTATCTGGCCCTCGGCGCAAGTTCCGTTGAATTCTCCTTCCCGGTTCCGGCAGCTATACTGTTTAAGGTTTTTATGGCCGGGTCAAACTTACCCAGATTTACATACGAGATAGAGAGCCAGTACCGCACTTCATTTTGCAGGGCGCTGTCCGTGTAAATTTTTAAAAATAGTTCAAAAGCGTTTACCGCCGCTCTGTAATCCTTGAGCTTGTAAAAACATTCACCTATACGGTAGGAAGCCGCGTCGGAATTTTTGTGCACGGGGTTCTTCTTCAGGAAATCCTCAAACGCTTTGCGAGAAGACTCAAAAGAGCCGGCCAGGTAAAGCGCCTCGCCCTGCCAGAATAAAGAAATCCCGGCAAGCAGACTCCCGCTTTTCTTTTGCGCAACTGCAGAAAAATTTTCTGCGGCCGGCGGGTATTTTCCCAGGAGATAATAACACCAGCCGAGAGAATAGTAAGCATAATCTGCATGTACAAATTCGGGATAATCTTTAACGACTTTTTCGTAAAGCACGGCCGCATCTTCCAGGGCGTTCAGATTAAAGTAGCTCTCCCCTGACCAGTATAGCGAATCCGGATAGAGATAACTGCCCGGGATTATTTTTTTAAACGCAGCCAGGGCTTCTTTATATTTTTTCAGCGCAAAATAAACCTCGCCTATCCGGTAGGCGACGGAATCCCTGTATTCCAGCGTGGAGTGCCGGTCTAAAACATTATAATATTCCGTTAAAGCCTGCTCATAGTTGCCGAGTTTAAAATAAGCTTCCGCAGTCATATAAGCGGAATCAGCGGCTTCTTTCGAGGCGGGATAAAGCGAAATAATCTTCTGGAATTGCTCAATACCGAGCTGATAATTCTTGTCCTTAAAAAGCCCGTACGCAAACCGGTAAAGCGAGGCTGCGTCATCCGCCCCGTAAAGCGGCGCAAAGGTGATAAACAAAACTGTAAGAAATAAAACGGTTTTCTTTAGCATTTGTTTATTTTACCATAAGAAAGAAAGGATTTCACCAGAAATGTTAAGGATTGATTTGATACTATAAGACTTTTCTTATTTTAAAAAGTTTTCAGAAACCCCTGTTTTGCCTTGCGAAGGCAGCGCTCTCTCAACTGAGCTATATCCACATTCTCTTGATGCACAACGCGTTACCGTAATTAAATATTTTTGAGATGTGTTAAATGTGCCATATATCTGCCATTTTTCTTGTAAAAACCCTTCTATAGCTTTTTGATAATGTTTATTTGCAAGATCAATTTAGTTTCTAAAGATTTATGCCCGCAAGATACGAACAAGCAACAACACAGCAGGCGGGGTTGTAAAGCCCGCCTGCTCTTTTATCTGTTTACGAGTATCTTACCTTTACCAATCCTTCCTGATTTGTCTTTTATCAGGTAATAGTAAAGCCCGGCTGCTGTATCCTCTCCCTTGTCATTCTTTCCATCCCAGAAGATTGTGCCATTAACCGCCGCGTTATTGCTGCTGCTATTCTTAGTCTCCCCCACTCCCAGTTTTATCACCAGATCCCCGGCCAGAGTGTAGATAGACAGGTCTGAAGTCGTTGTCACTCCCATTATCTTCAGCTTATTACCGGCCGCCGTCGAGAAGTTCACGGGATTTGGGAAGACCCCTACCGCTGTCAGGTCGCTGCCGATGGAGGAGTAATCTACCAGCCGGAATGTCGACAGGTGGTTTACATAAGTACTAACCGTATTCAAGACCTTATCCAATACCTGCGTTCCTTCGGCAAGTTCCCAGATAGAAAGCGTTTCATTCAATCTTACTATCCGGATGCGGGTCTTAACATTTGCATCCGTTATAGAGGAAGAGAAACCCAGAGTTATCTTCAAGGTCTGCCCGGGTTTAAGCGACGCACCAACAAAATGAATATCATAGGATGTATCGCCCCAGGTATTGAGGTTCCTCATAAAATGCCCGGACTGGCATCCGGCGTTAGCGCCGTCCAGCGAGGGTGAGGTAGGCGGAATGATCGCCAGGTACGCGTCTCCCGTAAGAGAACCGGCTGTTATTGTTATCATTATCCGGTTGTTAACATCGTACATTATCCTATCCCCGGTGTCGCCAAACTTAATAAAGTTAGTAAAGGCAATTGTACCTGTACCTGTACCGCCCGGCGTAGTTACGGTAACAATGTTATACGCCCCGGAAGGGGTATTAACCGGAACCGTCCCTGTTATTTTATTGCTTATCGCCGCTGTTCCGGTTAGAAGGAACGAGCGGGTACCGTCTCCAACACTTACTGAAGTCGCTCCCGCAAGATTAGAACCGGTTATCGTTACCGCCGTTATTGAAGACATATAACCAGAATTAGGGCTAAAGCCGGTTACGATTGGCACTAAGGTCACCGTGAACTTCGTTGTACTGGTTGAATTTGTTCCACCCGGAGTAGTTACATTAACATCGTATACGCCAATTGTAACTCCGGACGGTATAACTGCTCCGGTTATTAAACTATCACTGACAACAGTATACCCTGTGAGGGGAGTTGACGCGCCATCGCTTAACTTAACGGCTGTTACCTTATTTGAACCTACACCTCCAAAGAAGCCGCTGCCTGTTATACTCACAGTTGTTGAAGATAAGTTAGACCCTATTGACGGACTTACTAATATCACTATTGGCACCGGTATTGAACTTGTTACCGTAAACATCATCGTGCTTGTATTATTGGTTCCGCCTGCAGCGGTTACTTTTACATTGTAACTGCCTATTACTACTCCCGCCGGTACTGTCGCTCGTATTGTCGTATCATTAACAGCAGTAACCGAAGTTAGGGCCGTAGTGACCGTGTCATCCAGTTGCACCTGGGTTACGGTTGAGCTAGTTATTCCGCCGAAGAAGCCGGTTCCGGTTATTGTAATATTTGTAGCCGTAGTGTTATCTCCGGTTGATGGGCTTAACGCCGTTACCACAGGTACCGGTGTAGTTACTGTAAACTTCGTTGTGCTTGTTGAGTTTGTCCCGCCTGCAGCGGTCACTTTAACATTGTAATTCCCCGCTGCGACTCCTGCAGGGACTGACCCCTGGATAACCGTATCTGAGATCGCGGTTACTCCGGTTAGCGCTGTGGCGGCCCCATCATCCAGTTTCACCTGCGTTACCGTCGAACTCGTTATCCCGCCGAAGAAACCGGTTCCGGTTATCGTCACAGCTGTTGCTGACAGATTTGAACCCGTTGACGGGCTTAACGCTATTACCGCAGGTGTGGCTGTTGTTACCGTGAACTTCGTTGTGCTTGTACTATTAGTCCCGGCCGGTGTAGTTACTTTTACATTGTAATTGCCTACGGCCACTCCGGCTGGCACTGAGGCTCTTATGGTCGTGTCGCTGACGGCAGTGACTGAGGTTAACGCCGTATTTGCGCCGTCATCCAGTTTTACCTGGCTTACAGCTGAACTCGCGGTTCCGCCAAAGAAGCCGGTTCCGGTTATCGTTACTGCCGTTACCGACAGATTAGATCCCGTTGACGGGCTCAATGTAGTTACCGTAGGCCCGCTGGTTGTCACCGTGAACTTTGTTGTGCTTGTTGAATTGGTCCCGCCGGCTGCGGTTACCATTACATTATAACTGCCTATTACGACTCCCGTAGGTACTGACGCTCTTATGGTTGTGTCGCTAACGGCAGTAACCGAAGTTAACGCCGTATTGGCTCCATCAT
>CAIYPD010000101.1 GCA_903928075.1 Candidatus Firestoneibacteriota bacterium | reverse complement strand
CCGATCTTGTTTAATTCTAAGTTTAAACTTTTAAAAACTATAAAAATCAAAAAGGATGACCCGGTTCTTGATTTTGAATATCAGCTTTCCAATCTGGGTGCAGCAGCGCTAGAGGTACGTTTTGGTGCGGAATTTAATTTTTCTATGCTGGGCGGGGATTCCCCGGATCGCTTTTACTATTTACCGGGGAGAGTGCTTAATGATTCAAGAATGATAAGTATAGGTGAGGAGAAGGATGCTACAGTTTTCGGCTTGATAGATAAATGGCTGAACATAGATATCAATCTCTCCACGGAGAATGCAACGCCCTTTGATGTCTGGCGGTTTCCAATAGAGACAATCTCGCAGTCTATCGGAAAACTTGAAAAAGTCTATCAGAGTTCTGCGGTGCTTTTTAGCTGGAGATTTTCGTTCCAGCCGGGCGAAACGAAAAAAATATGTCTTAAGAAGAAGGTGTTGAATGTTACTTGAAATATTGTTAGTTTGTTTTCTGGCAGCAATTATAAGTATCGATGTGCGTACGATCGGCGGCACCATGCTCTCACGGCCTCTTATCGTCGGTCCTCTCGTGGGTCTGATAATGGGAGATGTCGGCACGGGCTTTATTGTGGCAGTTTTAGTGGAGCTTCTCTGGATCGGACTGGTGCCGATAGGGGCCTATCTTCCGGTGGAAAGCCTGCCTATTACAACGGTAACAGTTGCTTTGGCAACGCATCTTAAAGATACGGCGGGGAATATGCCCCAGATGACTTTGATAATATTTGCCTTGATGGTTGCCGTGCCCCTGGGTTATATCGGCAGGTGGTTAGAAACACATATAAGGAATATGAATTCCAATATGTCGAAAAAACTGATAAAGAAAGCCGGGGAAGGCCGTTTTGGCTTTATCTCTTTAGCCCAGTATTCAAATATCTGTGTTACTTTCTTGAAAAATTTTTTACTCTGTTTTATTCCTGTCTGGTTTGGGCATGATATATTTTCCAAGATTGCAAACTCCATGCCGGCCCAGGTAAAGGAAGGTGTTTTATACTCAAGCTGGCTGATTCCGGCGCTTGGTTTTGCGGTTGTTATGAAGATATTTCTTGTGGCCCGCCATGTGAAAATATTCTTATTGAGCTATAGTTTATCTATAGCGGTATTTTTTGCCCAAAAGATAATCAGATAATGAAGCTTTATTGCGGTAAGCAGTTACCGGCTTAAAGAGGAAATTAGAAAATGTATAGATTGATTAAAAAAATAGATCTGCTGGAAGTGTACATTAAGTCGTTTCTTATTGAAGCTTCCTGGAATTTTGAGTCCATGCAGAATATCGGTTTCGCGCATGCTTTGATTCCGGCAGGAAGAAGACTTTATAAGACCAGGGAAGAACGGGCCGATTTTCTAAAAAGACATTTGAAATTTTTCAACACACACCCCTCGATGGCTCCCGCAATCATGGGAGTTGTGATTAATCTCGAGGAAAGGCATAAATTGGGGGAAGCGGGCGCGCTTGAGCAGATTGAAAGTGTAAAGTCAAGTATGATGGGGCCGCTGGCCGCCATAGGAGATAATGTATTCTGGGAATATTTAAGGCCTTTTACCGCAGTTATCGGGGTCTCGATAGCTATTTTATTCAAGGATTCCCCGAATCCGGCAATAGCTGTCTGGGGTCCGGTAATAGCATTTTTGATATACAATTTAATAAATGTTTTCGTAAGATACCGGGGTTTGATGAAAGGTTATGAGCAGGGAATGGAAATAGTTGAGGTTATCCGGGGTTTTTCCCTAACCGCGCTTATCGGGAAACTTAAGTTTTCCGCTGCTCTGGTGCTGGGTATTACAATTGCCTTAATATTTCCGGCCCTGAATATATCTTTTTTTAAAAACAGTCTGTATAACAGCCTTCTCTTTCTGGGCGTTACCTGGATATTTCTGGGTATGCTTAAAATAAAGATCTATCCGACGGTTATTTTTTATTCCATAATAGCCGCGGCGGTACTTTTCAAATATATTTTCTAGGCAGGTAAACAATGGCTGAACTTGAGATAGAAATAAAGAACAAACTGGGTTTGCACCTTAGAGCGGCTGCGACTCTCGTTAAGATAACCACGCAGTTCAAGTGCGAGATCTTCATAAAAAAAGATGAGGATGAAGTCAATGGCAAGAGTATTATGGGGATTATGACCCTAGCCGCCGCACAGGGGACAAAGCTTATTTTTAAAGCAACAGGTGCGGATGAAAAGGAAGCACTGGAAAAAATACGGGAGATTGTCGAAAATAAATTCGGGGAAGGCCAATGAGGAAAATTTTTAAAGGCATACCGGTTTCCTCGGGGATTGTTGTCGGTAAAGCTCTGGTCCTGGCAGATCAGGAAGATCTTGTTATTAAGAAAAATATACCCGAGGATGCTTTGGAGTCGGAGCTCAAACGCTTTCAAACGGCCTTAGAAAAGACAAAGAAAGAGATAAAAGAGATGCAGGGGAAGGTCCAGAAGGAAGTAGGCGGGAAGCATTCAAGTATTTTTGAAGCACACCTTATGATCCTGAGTGACCCTATGCTTACGACAGCCGTAGAAAAACATATAAAAACGGAGAAACTCAATGCCGACTATGTTTTTGCGAATGCAGTAAGTAAACTTGTCGGAAGCTTTGAAAAAATAGAGGATGACTACCTCAGAGAGCGAGCGAATGATGTAAAGGATATAGGCAAAAGAGTCATAAAGAACCTGACCGGCGGCATGAGGGAGACTCTCGCGGACCTTAAAGAAGAGGTGGTCGTATTTGCCCGGGATCTTTCTCCTTCTGACACGGTTACCATGAAAAGAGAAAAAGTCAAAGGTTTCTGTACTGATCTGGGCGGTAAAACCTCGCATACCGCAATTATTGCAAGAGCGCTTGAGATACCTGCCATAGTCGGCGCGCAGTCAGTTTCCCTGCACATAAAAGACGGAGAACCGGTTATCATCGACGGTCTTCTGGGCGTAGTTATAGTTAATCCTAATGAGGAAGATCTTAAACATTATAAGGGGAAGCAGGAAGAGTTTTTAAAACAAAAAATGCTGCTTTCCAAATTGAAGGATCTCCCGGCGGAAACCCTGGACGGCTACAAGGTTGAACTTAACGCCAACATAGAAATAGAAGAGGAAGCCAAATTTGTTTTAAAGCATGGCGGGACGGGCGTAGGTTTGTTCCGCACCGAGTTTCTTTTTCTCAACCGGAGAGATTTGCCGACCGAAGACGAGCAGTATAGCTCTTATTTCAAGGCCGCAGAGTATCTGTATCCGTACCCGGTAATCATCCGCACGCTGGATCTGGGCGGCGACAAATTTCTTTCTCATCTGGGTTTAGGGAAGGAAGAGAATCCGTTTCTCGGCCTTCGCGCCATCCGCTTGTGTCTGGCAAAACCGGAACTCTTTAAAACGCAGCTCCGGGCCATATTGAGGGCTTCCGAGCTTAAGAATATTAAGATTATGTTCCCGATGATCTCCGGCGTAGAAGAATTCTATAAAGCCCGTCAGATACTTGAGGAAGTTAAGACGGAATTAAAAAAGAAAAAACAGGGCTTTGATGATGATATGGATCTGGGAATAATGATAGAAATACCGTCGGCCTCCCTGACGGCGGATATACTGGCAAAAGAAGTAGACTTTTTCTCCATCGGAAGTAATGACCTTATTCAATATACTCTGGCCATTGACCGGGTTAATTCAAATATGGCGCATATGTATAACCCTCTACATCCCTCAATTATAAGACAGTTGAAACGCGTTATAGATGCAGCCCATAAAGAAGGAAAGTGGGTCGGCATGTGCGGCGAAATGGCCAGTGATACCTCTTTTTCGGCCCTTCTTATCGGCCTGGGGATTGATGAGTTATCCACGGCGCCGGTAGCAATCCCGGAAGTAAAAAAAGTCCTGAGAGCGACCACTATGGCGGAAGCAAAAAAAATTGCTCTGGATGTCTTGCGTTTAGATACTCTGGATGAGGTCAAAACTTATATGAATGCAGTGAATAAGGGAAGTTGTAAATACTGTAAATAACCCGGCGCGGAAAAATTCCATGAAAATAAAAGAATTTCTTATGTATTATGTACTACCTCCTGTTATAAAGCTGATTTTATTCATTGTCGGAAAAACGCTTAGACTTTCAGAGCACGGTAATACGGAACTGAGCCCGCACAAAAGAAAAAAGGAAGGCGTGGTTTTTGCTTTTTGGCACAGCCGGCTGATTACCTCTTTGTACTATTACCGGAATAAATCTATCACGGCAATAATGAGCATGGGCCGCGACGGAGAATTTATTGCAAGAGTAGGGCGGGGCTTTGGTTTTTCAAGTATACGAGGTTCTACTTCCAGGGAAGGCTTTAGAGCTTTACTGGAGGCAAAACATCTGTTGCAAAAAGGAAACTATTTGGCTATTACTCCGGACGGACCCCGCGGGCCAAAGCAAATCGTCCAGGGCGGGGTTATTTATCTTTCCAAGATTAGCGGGGTGCCTATAGCCCCTTTTTCTTTTGATATAAGTGGAAAATGGGTATTAAACAGCTGGGACAATTTTATTATACCTAAACCGTTTTCCAGGGGCGTTTTTGTCTGGGGGGAAGAAATAACCGTACCTGCCGATGCCGATGAAAAAGTTATCGAAGAAAAAAGGGTTAAGCTGGAGAAGGAACTTAACCGGCTGACAGAGGAGGCTGCAAAACTATGCCGCTAGAGCTCCTTATCTATAACGGTATTCTTTTTCTTTTGATTGTTGTTTTCTTTCCTTTTTTTCTTTTTCCGGCAATATTTATCTCGAAATACCGGGAGGGATTGGCCGGACGACTGGGATTTGTTTCGGCGGCTTTTAAAGCAAAAGTTTGCGGGAAAGAGAATATCTGGATACATTCTGCTTCGGCCGGAGAAGTTAAATGCGTGCTGGAACTGGCTGAGGCGCTGAAGAAAAAATATCCCGGCTCGCAGATAGTTTTTACGACTACCGGTGTTAATGGACAGCGGATGCTAAAAAATGCGGTGAAAAATGCCGTTACCTGCTATCTGCCGCTTGATTTCCATTATTTTATTAAACCGCTTGTTAACCTCATTAAACCAAAAATACTGGTGGCAGTAGAAACAGAATACTGGCCCGGTCTTTTTTATCTTTCAAAGCGGCAGGGCGCAAGAGTCGTCCTGGTCAACGGCCGGTTTTCAAAGAAAGCCGTAAAACGCTACCGGTTTATAAGTTTTCTGATAAAAAAGACCTTCTTTTTTGTGGACTTGTTTGCAATGCGAAGCTCTGAAGACGCGGCAACTCTGCTTTCACTGGGGGCGCCCGGTGACAAGATAGTGGTTACCGGCGATCTGAAAAATGAAATACCTGTGGTTGACCTTGGAAAAAAGGCGGCTTTAGAGGCGGTTTTAACGCCTGTCCTAAAAGAGCAAGTTCTAGTTTTAGGGAGCGTGCATTCCCGCGAAATACCTTATTTCAAAGATATCTTAAAATATACTCTCGAGGAAAAAGCGGCTCTTACGGTAATAATTGCACCGAGGTTTCTGGAAGAAGCCTGGGCTTTTGTGAAAATGCTCGAGGAAACAGGTGTTCCGTATATTAAAAGAAGCAGTTTAAAAGGCGGCGGTAATAAAACAGGAGTAGTTATTCTTGATACCATAGGTGAGTTGTCCGTTGTGTATAGCCTGGCTTCGGCAGCTTTTGTGGGCGGTTCGTTTGTTGACGGCATAGGCGGGCACAATTTGCTTGAGCCGGTCTATTTCGGGAAACCGGTATTTTTCGGGCCGTATACACCTAATTTCAAAGAAATGGCGGATGAATTGGAACTGAAGCTTCTCGGGTATAAAGTAATTGACGCTTCCGGTTTGACAATGCAGGTAACTGCTGTTTTGAAAGATTCTGCCCTGCTTAAAAAAATCGCCGAAATTTCGGAAGTTTTTTTAGAGAGCAAAAAAGGCAGCATGATTAAAACTCTCGACTTGATATAGCCCGCCATAAAGTAAACTCATTGCGGGCGGGTTTAACTTTTTATTCCGGCTCATAATATTCAAAAGTAACTTATGTCCAGAAAACTGCTGCTTGCCGGTATTCTTGTTGTCCCGTATTATTTAAAGCATATGTTTATGACAGGAGTATCCCGGGTCAGTGCGCGTGGCACCGGCAGATTACTGCTTTTAATTGAATAAAAAAGGGGTATTTGCTATACTAAGACATGTATATACTTACTTCGTTTTTCATATTTACCTTCTGGATGATTTTGCTGCTTCTGCTGTACTGCTTTTTGGGTTATCCCCTATTGCTGGGTGCGCTGGGAATTTTTAAAAGGAAATCAAAACAGGAACGCTTAGAGTACCTTCCAAAAGTATCCCTTGTTATTCTGGCCGGAAACGACAGCAAGACCATAGCAGCAAAACTTGATAACACTGCCTTATTTGAATATCCTAAAGAAAAACTGGAAATCATAGTGGCAACAATTAATTCCACGGACGGCACCCGTAAAATTGTTGAAGATTATTTTGCAAAAGGAGTAAAACTGCTTTATCAGGCAGAGAAGAACGGCAGAAACGCAGCTCTTAATTCCTGTGTTGCCGAAGCAGAAGGGGAGGTTATTGTTATTACGGATGCGGCTTCCGTTATAGAAAGATATAGTATTAAGAATATTGTCCGGCACTTCGCCGCCGCCGGTGTGGGCCTTGTTGCCGGCAATATAGACTATACAAAGAGCAATGATAAATTTGCACTCGGTGAAAAGTTTTTTTTAGAGCACAACAGAGTTGTCCTCAGCAGTTCGTCCAAACTTAAGAAGATCTCCCGGGTAAATCCGGAACTATATGCGTTAAGGAAGTCGTATTTTTGCGAACTTAAAGACGACGGGATTTTGGATTCGACTTCGGTGCCGGTTATGTATTCGGCTCTGGGAAAAAGCTGTATTTTTGAACCTCTTGCATTGGCTACAAAAGCACCTGTTTCCGGGAGCAATTTTTACATGACAGGTAAGGTTGATTCGACAGTCGCCTCTCTTCGGGAGCTAAGGTATGTAAAAGAGCTTTTTCTTTCGAGGGAGTATCTCCTGCTTTTGCACCTGGTTTCAAACAATCTCCTCAAGAGTGCTTACGGAGTCCTGTTGCTTCTTTTATTTTTGGTTAACCTTTTAATACTGGTAAAATTGGGTTATGTGGTTCTACTTTCTTTGCAGTTTCTGTTTTATGTGGCAGGCCTCCTGCAGCTTTTCGGCTACTTTCCTTGTTATATAGTTTTTACTTCCTATGCGCATGTTGCCGGGCTTTTGAAATTCCTGAAGAGAAAGGAGAAGAATGCAAAAAACTAAAGTATTTTATGCCACGGCCAGAAGTAAGGTCTGGAATTATGATTATTCTCTGCCGGCCAAACTCGAAGAATTGCTTCAAAAAATAGACCTTTTAAAGTATATCTCTCCCAAAGATAAAGTTGCGGTAAAGACGCATTTTGGGTCACATGGGGCTTTCCGGATTGTAAGGCCGGTTTTTATAAGGAAAATTGTAAATGCGGTGAAAGCCGCGGGCGGTAAACCGTTTGTTACGGATACCACCAGGATAGAATCCCTGGATTATCTTGAGGTGGCAGCCGAAAACGGACTTACGCATTTGACCTGTGGAGCCCCGGTGCTGATTGCCGACGGGATAAAAGGTATGGACGCCACCTCTGTTAAGGTCGAGGGGGCCAAACACATCAGAGAAATAAGCGTTGCGAACGGCATACTACAGGCCGATGCTATGATTGTGGTCTCTCATTTTAAGGGGCATTTGCAGGCGGGCTTTGGTGGGGCAATTAAAAATATCGGCATGGGCGGCGTTTCGCCCAAAACTCTTGACGGCAAAAATAACCGCGGCCGGCTGCATTCCGTGGATGATAAAATGCCGGCGTGGGATAAGAATAAGTGTACCTGGTGCAAAAGATGCGAGGCCATCTGTCCGACCGAGGCTATAACCATTATCGGGAAGGATGTTTATGAAATAAAAGATGAGGCCTGCTGGCGGTGCGGAAGATGCGCGCGTATCTGCAAGGAAAAGGCGCTTGATATGCCGATAACTTCAGAACGCCTTAACACTCATATTATAGAAGCTTCCAAAGCCGTGATGAGTACTTTTCAGCCTAAAAAAGTTCTTTTTATTAATTTTATGATAGAGATGCAGCCGGAATGTGACTGCATGCCGATGGCCGATGTGCCTGTGATAAATGACCAGGGTATAGCCATTTCTGACGACCCCGTTGCGGTTGATCAGGCTTGCATTGATATTGTGAGCAGGGCAACGCCTCTTCCTGACAGCCTGGCCTCAGATATGGGTATTACCGAAGCCGGAGACACCTTTGGCGCCGTAAATAAAAAAGAGACCAAACTCTCTCTGGAAATAGGCGAGAAGATGGGGCTTGGCACCAGAACCTACGAGCTGGTTACCATAAAAAAGAAAACCAGTAAGTCCAAGCCCGAGGAATGGGAATAACACGATTACTGATAGCTGATAACTAATTGCTAATTCAAGTAACGAGCCAATTAAGCTTTGCAAGGGATTTACTTTAAAAACATTATAAACTTTACAAATGTTATAACCGGAGAATTTGTGTCCAAATTCGACTTCAAAGGTGTTTTTAATAAGGCAGATTATCTGCATTTTTATCGTAGTTCTATCTCGATAGAAAACACTAAAAACCAGGTAAAAATCCTTCTTAATGAATTGAATATAAAGCCGGGAGCGAAAATACTTGATGCGGCTTGCGGGCATGGGCGCCACGCGAACATGCTTGCGGGAATGGGTTTTGGTGTGACCGGCGTGGATATTATGAAGGAATTCATTTCTATCGCAAAAAAAGACGCAAGAAAACAGGGACTTAAGGTGGAGTATGTTAAGAATGACCTTAGAAAGGTAAAATATTATAACAAGTTTGACCATGCAATAATGTTGTTTGCTTCCTTTGGCTATTTTGGAGATGAAGAAAATCTGCTCATTTTGAAAAATATAGGCAGAACACTCAAAAAAGAAGGGTATTTTTTCCTTGATATTATTAACAGGGATTCATTCCTGTGCAGGCTTAAAGACCTAACTGTTACCGAAATAACTCAGGATATGATGATCGACAGGGTAAGTTTTGACAGCAAAACAGGTTGTTCCTTAAACCGGCGGACTTATTTGAGGAGTGGAACGCGGCACGATACAGAATTTCATGTAAGGTTGTACAACTATAATGAAATTGAACGGCTTCTCAAACTGGCCGGATTTGAGATAAAGAAATCTCTGGGTGATTGGAAAGGGAATCCTTTTAATTCAGAATCCCCCAGACTGATGCTCGTTGCAAAAAAAATATAACAAAGAGGGAGCTACCGGATTAGAATTTCCCCGGGACGAGGCCTTAAACTTAGTCCGGTAGGGTATGAAAAAAACCCGTGTTTTAATCGGGTAACAACTTAGTTTATGGACTTTTAGACTTTTAAGGACGATTATAGACTAATTTTTTAGGAGCTTTTATGGGAAACAGTGTTGCAGTTAAAATTATAAAACAACATCTTCTGATCGGTGAACCTGCGGCAGGCGCCGAAATAGGGATTTGCATAGATCAGACTTTGACCCAGGATGCCACGGGTACTCTGGCTTACCTGCAATTTGAAGCCATGAATATTCCGCGGGTTAAAACAAAACTCTCCGTAAGTTATGTGGATCACAATACTCTGCAGGAAGGTTTTGAGAACTTCGACGACCATCTTTTTCTCCAGTCGTTCGCAAAAAAATACGGAATCTATTTTTCCAAGCCGGGTTCGGGGATCTGTCATCAGGTTCATCTAGAAAGGTTTGGTATTCCGGGAGCCACGCTTTTGGGCTCTGACTCGCACACCCCTACCGGGGGCGGGCTCGGGATGCTGGCCATAGGCGCCGGCGGTCTGGATGTGGCGCTGGCTATGGCCGGGGAACCTTTTTATCTGTCTATGCCGCAGATAATTAAAGTAAACCTTAAGGGCAAACTCCGCCCTTATGTGGCGGCAAAGGATGTTATTTTGGAATTGCTTTCCAGACTTACCGTTAAAGGCGGGGTTGGCAAGATATTTGAATACGGGGGCGAGGGCGTAAGAACCCTGTCTTTACCGGAAAGGGCGACAATCACCAATATGGGCGCGGAATTGGGCGCGACCACTTCAATTTTTCCTTCCGATAAGATTACCGGAGAATTTTTAAAATGGCAGGGACGACAGAAAGAGTGGCAGGAAATCACCGCCGATAAAGGTGCTAAATATGAAGAGGAAATAATTGTTAATCTTTCAAAACTCGTGCCGCTCGCGGCTCAACCCCACAGTCCGGATAATGTTGCCCGGGTAAAAGATCTAAGCGGGGTTAAGATAAACCAAGCGATAGTCGGCTCCTGCACCAACTCTTCCTATAAGGACCTGATGACCGTTGCTTCTATATTAAAAGGCAACAAGGTTCATCCCGAAGTAAGTTTTGCCGTAGCCCCCGGTTCGGCTCAGGTTATGAAAATGCTGGCAAAAAACGGCGCGCTTGACACACTGCTGAAAGCAGGAGCTCGAATACTGGAAACTGCCTGCGGGCCCTGCATCGGAATGGGGCAGGCCCCTAACTCTGCGGGTGTGTCGGTAAGGACCTTTAACCGCAACTTCAAAGGGCGCTCGGGAACGGCAGACGCTTCTATATATCTGGTCAGTCCCGAAGTAGCCGCCTGGTCAGCGGTAAAGGGTTATCTCGCAGATCCGACGGAGATTAAAACCCGCCCCGGAGTTCCTTCAGCAAAGCCTGACCTAAAAGATGCTTTGATTATTACGCCCTCCAAGGAGAAAGAAGCCCTGCGGCTGGAAGTAAGCAGGGGCCCGAACATAAAGCCGCTTCCGCTTATGACCCCTCCGGGCGAGCAGTTGACGGGCGAAGTTTTGCTGAAAGTAGGTGATAATATTACCACTGACGATATTATGCCGGCCGGGGCGAAAATACTTCCTCTCCGGTCCAATATTCCCGCAATAGCCGAATATGTTTACAGCAAAATTGATAAGGATTTCCCGGACCGGGCGAAAGAAAAAAACGGAGGAATAATTATCGGCGGCGCTAATTACGGACAGGGAAGTTCAAGAGAACACGCAGCTATAGCTCCGCGTTATCTTGGAATCAAAGCGGTTATTGCCAAGTCCTTTGCCAGAATGCATGCCGCAAATCTTATTAATTTCGGGATACTTCCCCTGACCTTTGAAAAAGAAGCGGATTATGAAGCTTTAAGCCGGGGTGATCTTCTTGAAATAAAGGATTTTAAAAAGCAGCTTGCCGCCGGAGGTTTTTATATAGCCAATAAGAGTAAGGGTACGGCGTTTAAGGCAAAGGTTAATTTAAATGAAAGGCAAAAAAATATTATTCTTTCAGGAAGCCTTCTTGCTTTGGCGGGATTTAAAAAAACCTGATGCAGACCTTGTCTATCGGCATATGCGCGTACAATGAACGAGAGAATATTGGTCAGCTGATTAGAGAACTTTTAAAACAGAGAATGGAAATAGTTTTACTTAAACAGATAATTGTTGTGGCGAGTGGCTGCACTGATGGAACAGAAGATATAGTTAAAGAGTTTGCTAAAGGAGATAAAAGAGTAATGCTTATCAAAGAATCTGAGAGAGGTGGTAAATCCAGAGCAGTTAACACATTTCTCAAAAAAACTCAAGCAGACATTATTGTGCTGATAAGTGCTGATACTTTACCTCAAAAAAATGCTATTGAAGAACTCGTTAAACCACTTTTAAACAAAAAAATAGGAATGACAGGCGGTCATCCTGTCCCGATAAACAGCAGAAATACTTTTATGGGTTTCCTTGCTCATTTTATGTGGGATTTGCATCACGAAATAGCGCTTAAGGAACCAAAGCTCGGAGAGATGGTGGCTTTTAAGAATATAGTTAGAAAAATACCTTCAAATTCTGCAGTAGACGAGGCCAGCATAGAAGCAATTATCAGAACCTCCGGACTTTCTATCGAATACTGTCCGAAAGCACTAGTTAACAATAAAGGGCCTGAAACTTTAAGTGACTTTTTAAAACAGCGTAGACGTATATATGCCGGTCATTTATGGTTAAAAGAAACAAGTCATTATTCGGTTTCCACCATGAGTGGACTTAAGATTCTTGGCCTTGTTCTTGAAAACCTGAAAAACAGCCCATGCGAGCTTTTTTATACTATAATAGCTGTTAATCTTGAAATGCTAAGCCGTTTTCTAGGTTTCTGGGATTACAAGGTGTTAAAGACAAATCCTGCTAAATGGGAAATTGCTTCTTCAACTAAGCACCTTACACCTTAATAGTTTTTGGGAATGTAGAATGGTTAGATACTTTGGCTATTTGTATCTGGTGGGAGTTTTGTGATTGACTCAACTGGCGAAAAGTCCGCCGAATAAAAAAGCAATAATATTCTGTAAATTGCATGCGAGTAGTTATTAACAGGAGATATTTAAACGACATGGGTGAGGATATATGTTAAAAATATTATTTAAAATAATATTGTACAAGCTCTTTTCTTTTTCCAGTTTAGTTCGCTTACTTCCATTTTCCTATACTGTAAGCGTGACTTATAAGTGCAACTCGCGTTGTCGTACCTGCAATATTTGGGAGAGAAAAGGACAGGATCTTTCATTAGTGGAATATAAAAAAATATTTGCGGCTCTCGGAAAGAGCCCTTACTGGGTTACAATAAGCGGAGGGGAACCTTTCTTAAGAACGGATATTACAGATATAATCAAAGCCCTTTATGATATCTGTCGTCCTAAAGTAATAAATATTCCTACCAACGCAATACTCTGCGACTTGATCCCAGCAAAAATTGCTGATCTTGTGGAATATTGCAGAAATTCAAATATTATTGTAAATATCTCTATAGATGAGATCGGCGACAAGCATGATGCTATTAGAGGCGTGGAAGGCAATTTTGAAAAGGCGATTAAAACTTTTTCGGCTTTGAAAAAGATATCCGCTTCAAATCTTACCGTCGGAATCCATACAGTAATCTCAAAGTTTAATGTTGCGCGTGTAAAAGATATATATTCAGAACTTTCAAAGTTGGAGCCGGACTCCTATATAACAGAAATTGCCGAGAATCGGCAAGAGCTTTTAAACATTGATAAAGATATTACGCCGGATGCAAGGGATTACAAGAATGCTGTTGAGTTTCTGGTACGAGAAACTAAGCACGAACACTTTAAGGGAGCTGGGCGGCTTACAAAACTTATTAGACAGGAGTATTACAGTATTGTTAACAGCATTCTTCAGGACAAAAAGCCGGTTTTGAAATGCTTTGCTGGAATCACAACAGCACATATCGCCGCTGACGGCAATGTGTGGTTCTGCTGTATGAAATCAGAAGCGGTGGGGGATTTGCGTGCATCGGAGTACAACATCAAAAATATCTGGTTCACCGAAAAGGCCAAAAATATGAGAAAGTCCATAAGAGAAGAGAAGTGCTTCTGTCCGATGGCTAATATGGCTTATACGAATATTTTGATGAGTCCTTTTCGCCTGATTATAATAGTATTGAAATACATAAGAAACAAAAGGTAATTATTAGAAAGCTAAATACAAAAGAAAAAAATTGTGATACTTTTATATTTAATATTCCCGATTAGCTGGAAATATCTTGATGGTTGGGAGTACAATTTATCCACGGTTTAAAATAAGTCTGATATTTTAGGAGACGAATGAAGATATTACTAATTCACCCTCAACTTAAAAAATATATTCAGCCGAAGCTCCCCCCTTTGGGCATTCTTTCTATAGCAGCTGTACTTGAAAAAGCGGGGCATAAGGTATCTCTTCTTGATTTAAATGTGACACCGGACCTCTTTTCTTCAATTACCCTTAAAGATTTCGGTCTAATAGGGATTACGGCTACGACGCCCCTAATAAACGAGGCTTATGCTTTGATCCCTAAAATAAAGCTCAGGACAAAAGCATCAGTTGTTTTTGGTGGTCCGCATCCTTCAGCGCTTCCTCATGAAGCACTTGAAAATGGAGCTGATATCGTTGTTAGACATGAAGGAGAAAAGACGATTCTTGAGCTTGCGATGGCACTTGAAAATGAAACTGACTTCAAAGAAATTAATGGAATACTTTACAAAGAAAACGGAAAAGTTGTTGAAACTCCAACGAGAGAACTTTTGTCCGAATCAGAAATGAACGAGCTCCCTTTCCCGGCATATCATCTTCTTTCTGATATAGGGCTTTATTCAACACCCCAGCCTGTTATCTCGGAAAAAGCAAGAAGCCTGACTATTGTTTCTTCGCGGGGATGTCCTTATCTTTGTAATTACTGCTTTAAAGGTGTGTTCGGAAATAAATGGAGAGCCCATAGTGCGGAATATACTGTTAGACTTATGAAATATTTAAAAGACCACTTCAATGTTGATGAGATAGGCGTACAGGATGATGCTTTTAATATAGATAAGAAAAGAGTTAACGCTATCTGCGATGGGTTACTCAAAGAAGGGGTCAAGGTTAGATGGACTACTGCTCAGGGACTTCGTGCCAACAGTATCGATTTGCCTCTTCTTCTTAAGATGAAAGCGACAGGATTTTTTCGAACAGGCTTTGGCATTGAGAGCGGCAATCAAAAGATAATTTCAGAACATATTCACAAAGCGGTCAAAAAGGAAGACGTGATTGCGGCAGTTGCGGCAGCAAAAAAAGCAGGCATCGAGCCAATAGCTTATTTTATGATAGGTAACTCCGGTGAGAATGAGAAGACCATGCAGGAAACTATTGATTTTGCCAAACAATTGGATACGGATGTGGCACATTTTACGATAACGGTACCGTTTCCTGGAACGCCGCTTTATGCACAGATAAAACGCGAAGGGAAATTTCTGGTGACAGACTGGTCGCTTTATGGGTATACTAACGGTATGTGTTACTTTGAACTTGGTGAGCTGAATAAAGATTTAGTTGAAAGGATGTGGCGGAGGGCTTACAGAAGTTATTACCTTAGGCCGAATATGATCTTTAGAATGTTAACGAAAAAAGGTGCAATCAAGAGAATGCCGGTTTTGTTTCAAGCCGCATTGCAATACCTTGGTCTCCGGAGGACTAAATAATGGCAGACATAATACTTGTTCAACCTGTAGTCGGGCTTCTTGATAATATTAAAAGTGCGCCGGCAATTCCTCTCTCTCTTATTCATGCCGCGGCATGCGCCGTGGAAAATTTTGAAGTCCTCATTATTGATCAGCGGATAGAACATAATTGGAAGGTAAAACTTAAAGCTGAGCTTCTGAAGAAACCTTTGCTTGTTGGAGTTACTTGCATGCTTGGGCCTCAGATAAAGTTCGCTATAGAAATCTGCGAATTCGTCAAAAAGGAGAGCAATGTACCTACAGTTTGGGGCGGCGCTCACGGATCAACCCTGACAGAACAAACTGCGTCAGATCCTCTTGTTGATTATGTTGTCTTTGGAGACGGAGAGCATACGCTCGATGAGCTGGCAAAGGCACTTAAGAATAAAACTCCAGTAAAAGATGTTAAGGGTTTATTTTTTAAAGAAAATGGAAAGATTGTAGATACAGGAAAAAGAGAATATCTTGAACTTACGGAATATCCTGAACCGCCTTATTATCTGGTAGATGTAAAAAAGTATTTGCCTGTAAGGTTTGGTAGACCAACTATTGATATGGAAAGCAGCCGCGGGTGTCCTTTTCAGTGCACCTTCTGTTATAATCCGCATGTGAATAATTGCAGATGGCGGGCTCTGCCTGCTGAAACCGTTTTAAAACGGGTTAAGTATTTTAAGGAATCTTTCGGTGTAGATAGTGTCTGGTTTATAGACGATGAAATGTTTGTAGATTTGGTCCGCGCGCTCAAGATAGTTACCGGTCTCACTGAAATGAAAGTAAAGTGGACAGTACAGGGGATTACCATTAAGTCTGTGCTCAAGATGGACGAGAGTTACCTGAATCAGCTTGCGGCTGCAGGTTGTAAACAGCTTAATCTTGGTGTGGAATCGGGTTCTATCCGTATTCTTGAGATGACAAAAAAAGGAATTACTCCGGAAAAAGTTCTAGAAGTAAACCGCAAACTCAAAGGATCTCGTGTTTCCCCATGGTATTACTTTATAGGTGGTTTTCCGGGGGAGAGTGAGGAAGAACTTCGAATGACTGTCTCACTTATTGTTCGTCTACTCGAAGAAAACCGTTCAGCAAAAGTATCGGGGCTAGGGTGCTATACTCCTTATCCCGGAACAATTATGTTTGAGCAGTCGAAATCGCTTGGGTATAAAGCGCCGGAAAAATTACTTGACTGGGCAACTTACTCTGTAGATAATATTAATACGCCGTGGATAACAGGCAAAAGAAAAATGCTCATTGAGGGTCTTCAGTTTACAACTTTCTTTGTCGATGATAAACCTTCGGACATAAATGCCCCCTGGTATGTGAGAGTGGTGGCGTATATCTATAGACCCATTGCTTTCTGGAGGCTAAAGCACCTTAATTTTGCTTTACCGTTTGAAATAAAAATTGGTAATAAGATAAAGAAAAAGATTGCGGAGAAAAAATGTTTTTAGTATTTATACAAAACTCTGCTTTCCCGAACTTTGGAATAATGAGCATATCTGCTCTTTTAAAAGCACATGGTCACAAGACGGCCCTTTTAATAACTTCTCTTGAAAAAGACCTTAAAGGCAAACTCAAAAAACTAAAACCTGATATTGTTGGCTTTCATCTTATCACTGGGGAGCATAATAAAACACTCTCTTTAGTAAGGGAAATTAAAGTAGCTCTTGGCGTTAAGACACTGCTTGGAGGCCCGCATGCGACATACTACCCGGAAGAGACAATTAATAAGGAGGGCGTAGACTTTTTGGCGGTTGGGGAAGCAGAATACGCAGTATTGGATCTGCTAGATGCGCTCACAAAAGGCTATGATACTTCTAAGATTAAAAATATTTGGTCTGTTTCCGGCAAGGAAGTTTTTAAAAATGAACCCCGTGAACTTATAGGCAGCCTGGATGATTTGCCGTCTCCCGACAGGGATGTTTATTATAATTATTCTTTCCTTGGAAAGTCCAGTGTAAAGCAATTCTTGACAGGACGCGGTTGTCCATATGAATGTACATTCTGTTCTAACCATCTCCTTAATAATTTGTATAAGGGGAAGGGTAGATATGTTAGACGTATTTCCCCCTCTAAGGTTATAGAAGAAATAAAAGCCGTGAGAAAAAAATGGGGAGTGAGAACAGTTTCATTTACAGACGATGTTTTTGTCATGTCTATGGAGTGGTTGAATGAGTTTCTTCCTGTATTCAAGAAAGAAATAAATCTTCCGTTTATGTGCAATGTGAGAGTGAATTTGGTAACGGAAGAACTTATTTCAAAGCTTAAGGATCACGGTTGTTACGGAGTGGCGATGGGAATAGAATCTGGAAACGAACACTTAAGAAATGTTGTTTTGAAAAAGCATCTTAGTAATGTGCAGATAAAAAAAGCCTGCTCCATAATAAAGAACTACAAAGTTAAACTGAAAGCGTTTAACATGATAGGCATTCCAGGCGAGACTTTTGAACAGGCAATGGAAACTCTGCTTTTGAATATTGAAGTGCAGCCGGATTTTACACCGGTTTCTCTTTTAGAGCCATATCCAAAGTATGAAATAACAAAATATGCAATTGAACAGGGTTGTCTTCCGACAAGCTACAGCGTGGACGATGTTTCAGAGTCTATTTATATTCCATCTAAGCTTATTTTTAAAGATAATGACGTTCAGAAAATGATAAATTTACAGACCTTTTTCTTTCTCACTGTTAAATTCCCTATTTTGCTCCCCCTTGTAAGAAAACTTGTTAATATTAAGCCGAATTGGTTCTATCGCTTGACGGCAAAGGCTGTGTACGGGTATTTTATGAGTAGAATGCACAGGTTAACAATAAGAGACATAATAAGGTATGCTAAGAATATAGATGCAAATCAGGTATAGAAGCAATTTCAATATAGAGGAAAGTAATTATTTTTAGTTATTGGTCCGCTATATAAGTTTGAAGAGATCCAGTGACGGTAGTTATTAGAGGAATATTGTTGATATTGCTTGCCAAATTAAGTAGTTTAAATATTTATTATT
>CAIYPD010000100.1 GCA_903928075.1 Candidatus Firestoneibacteriota bacterium | reverse complement strand
CTTCTAAATTACTGATTGCTAATTACTAATTGCTGATTAAACAATTAAAAATAGCGCAATAAAATATCAGTACTTATAAATTTAAAAAGTTAAAAATGATCTTAGACCTTTACAGACCTTATGGACCTTACAGACTTTTAAGACCGTACGATATCCCTCAGCGATATTAGACCTTATGGACTTTATAGACCTTTATGGACCTTTACAGACACTACAGACCTTACTTACCTTTAAGACTTTTTCTCAGGTAACCATCGTTCCTATTTTCTGTCCAGATATGGCTTTTAATATTGAGCCCTTCTCTTTAAGATCAAATACGATTATGGGAATATTGTTTTCCATACATAAGGAAACGGCCGTCGTATCCATAACCTTAAGCCGTTTATTAATAAAATCCATGTAACTGATAGAATCATATTTCTTGGCGGATTTGTCTTTCTTGGGATCCGAGGTGAATATTCCGTCAACTTTAGTGCCCTTCATTACCACTTCAGCGCCCACTTCCGAAGCTCTAAGAGCTGCCGCCGTGTCTGTCGTGAAATAAGGATTTCCCGTGCCGCCGGCGAATATCACCACCCGGCCTTTTTCAAGATGCCGGACTGCGCGCCTTCTGATGTAGGGTTCAGCCAATTTTTCCATCTCTATGGCCGTAAGTACCCTGGTAAAGACCCCTACTTTCTCAAGGGAATCCTGCAGGGCCAGACCGTTAATAACCGTTGCCAGCATCCCCATATAATCCGCATTTACCCTGTCCATATCCCGGGCAAAACTACCCCTGAAAATATTGCCGCCGCCGAGGACAATCGCAATCTCCACATTTAAGGTCTCTTTGGCTTTTTTTATTTCAAGCGCGAGATTCCTAAGAGAGGTCGGGTTTAAGCCGAATTCGTTCTCATCGGACAACGCCTCCCCGCCAAGTTTTAGCAATACTCTTTTATATTTAGGACGGGTTTTTTCCATGGTTTACTCCCCAATTTTAAATCTTGCAAACCTTTTGATCACGATATTCTCGCCTATCTTGCCTATTTTTTGCGCGACAAGATCTTTTATCTGAATTTTATCATCCTTTATGAACAGCTGGTCCACAAGGCAGAAGTCTTTATAGAACTTCTCCAGCTTACCTTCAACAATCTTCTCGACTATATTTGCGGGTTTTCCCGATTTTGCAACTTCATCTTTGTAAATTGCTTTTTCCTTTTCCAAAACCTCGGGAGGCACATCTTCCCTTCTTACATATATGGGATTCATCGCGGCAACCTGCATAGCAATATCCTTTGCCAGTTCTTTAAAATCATCGGTCCTGGCGACAAAGTCGGTTTCACAGTTGACTTCAACCATAGCGCCTACGGTATCCATATGTAAATAAGCGTAGACAATACCGGCTTTGACGGATTTTGAAACCCTCTTCGAAGCGGATGCCGCCCCTTTCTTCCTTAACACTTCTACGGCTTTTTCCATATCCCCGTTGGTTTGTTCCAGGGCTTCTTTGCAGAGCATCATTCCTGCGCCGGTTTTCTCTCTTAATTCAGCAATTATTTTTGTAGAAACCATTATTCAACTCCCCCTTCCTTGACAATCTTCTTTTTTACCGCGGTCTTTTTTATTTCGGGTTCTTCCTCGAACTTGCTTATGACCGTTTCAATTTCTTCGTCTATTTCAAGAGGTAACTCATCCACCGCCAGAACCGGTATTTCTTCGGTTTCGGCAGCAGGTATAACCTCTGCACTCTCGGGCACAATCTCCGCCGGAGCAGCTTCTTTCTTGCTTTCCAGCATAGCCGCATCAATCTTGCCTTTTTTTCCTTCAAGTACGGATTCCGCAATAAGACCGGTTATCAGTTTAATGGACCGGATAGCATCATCATTACCGGGAATAACATATTCAATTTCATCCGGGTCAGCATTGGTATCGGCTACCCCGACTACGGGAATATCAAGTTTTGCGGCTTCAAGGATGGCGGTGTGCTCTTTTTTTGTATCCACGACAAAAAGCGCGGCCGGTAATTTATCCATATGGCGGATGCCGCCGAGAACTTTATTAAGTTTGCCCATTTCTTTTTCCAGCGCCATTACTTCATGACGGGGAAGTTTATCAAAAACTTCGGCTTTCATCTTTTCTATCTCTTCCAGCCTTTTGATGGATTTTTTTATCGTTTTAAAGTTGGTAAGCATTCCGCCGAGCCATCTAAAGGAGACATAATACATCCCCGCGCGTTTGGCTTCTTCGGTGATTATTTCCTGCGCCTGGCTCTTGGTGCCGACAAAAAGCACGGACCCGCCGGCTTCAGAAATGCTGCGTATAAAATCGCAGGCTTCTTTGAGTTTTTTTACGGTTTTCTGAAGATCGATGATGTAGATTCCGTTTCTTTTCCCATAGATGTATTTTTCCATCTTGGGGTTCCATCTTTTGGTTTGGTGTCCGAAGTGGACTCCTGATTCGAGAAGTGACTTGATAGAAATGACCGGCATAGTGCGTATTCCTCCTGTGGTTTTTTACATTCGCCGGCGTCTTCCTTCCGCGGGCCCTCGTACAAGGGACCCCCGCTTCCGTCAGCAGGCGTGTAAGATTTTTAACTATTATATAGGTTTTACCAAAGTTTTGCAAGTACTTAATGAAGCAAACCAAGAAAGAACAAGAAAACAAGTAGAATTCAATTTACCTACAAATATTTTGAAAAACAAAGCCTTCCGGAGTATAATATTACAGATGAAAAACAAATCAATACCGCTTATAATGCTGATATTGTTTATTTCTACAAGGTTTTACTTTGCGGGTAACAATGATGATGAAGTCACTATCAGTAAATATGCAAGTGAATTCAAAACCATTTACAATATATCAATAATTTACAGATATGAACCATCAAAGCCAATAGCTTACTCTATTCCAAGCACCACAAAGATTGAAAACGATGACTTACCGAGGCTTGCCCTGTATCTAAAAGAACTTCAGCCCGAATTAAGCAAATATTCGGAAGACTTTATTAAAAAAATCAATCTTAGAAATATTTTCCTCTACAAAAGCTCTTCCACCGTTGACACAGAACGATACAACGAACCCGACGGAAGCACTTCGAAAAACACCAATGACGGCATCTCTTTGAACATTAATGAAACTAACATGTTGATGTTCCATCACAAACTTTTTCATTATATTTATAATAGGGCAGGTGCTTCCATTCAAAACTGGTCCAATATAAATCGTAGCCCTGTGCCAAGACACCTGCTTTTTGTATCACAATATGCGCAAAAGGATATCTTCGAGGACATGGCTGAGATATACGCGCGATTAATGATCAAAACCGAGGCGCTGGAGTTGTTAAATACTGTAAAATCAGAATATATTATTGCCACTAAAATAAGACTTATTAAGAAGTTTATTCAAGAGCATTTCTCCTCCGATATGGATTCAGTGTACTGGCAAAATATAATCGATGGTTATGATTTTTCCTCAGAACTTTCAGACAAAAACGAACCCAGAGTCAAAGAATATGTCAAGCAAATCAAAAATAAATATTATTTGTCGCTAAATTATGAGTATTCAGCTTCTTCCCCTATATTTTCTTCCAACATGGAATATAAAAAGATCGGTAAATCAGATATGGCTAAATTTGCCGCTTACCTCTCTAATTTTCAAAAAGAATTATACAAATACCCGATTAGTCTTATAAAAGGAATCAATATTAAAGATATTAACTTTTATAAGGATTTTTCCAGTGACACTACCAGAAATGACAACAAGATTAAGATCGGCGGAATTTTCAGAAACGATAATAACAGCATATATTTAAATATACTTGTTCCCGATCTGAAGGTTTTTCATCATGAACTTTTTCATTGGTTAGATTTCAAACACCCCGGAAACATGCCGGACTGGCCCGAGAGCCATTTGGGTCAGGTGTTGTATCTTGATCGGTCCATACCTGGCTATGCTTCTCTCTACGCCGCAAAAAATATGGCTGAAGATAAAGCAGAGACCTTCGCATTTTTGATGCTGAGGGACAAAGCAGAGGAAATGACAAATCGGGCAAAAACTGACAAACTGCTTGACGGTAAAATAAAACTCATGAAGAAATTCATCCAAGAAAAATGCAGTTCTGAAATGAATGTAGACTATTGGAATAAAATAATGACCGGTTTTGACTTTTCAACAACATTTGTGAAATAATTTACCATTAAACCTTGCGGACCTTGGATTAAACAGAAACAAGGGATGGGAGTCAAGACGACAAGACAACAAGATATCAAAATTAAAGCCTGGCACTTACATAAATATCCCTCAACGATTTTAGACCTTACAGACTTTATGGACTTTATAGACTTTCTCTTAGACCATTACGGACATTTACAGACTTTCCCCTTCTTTATGTCCTATAATGCGCGTTTATCCTGATATATCCTTCCGTCAGGTCACAGGTATAAGCGGAGGCGTTCTTTTTCCCGTTATGCAGGTCTACATTTACAAGAACTTCTTTTTTCATAAGCAGGTTATGGGCCGCTTTTCCATTGAATTTAACTTCGACGCCTTTTTTTGCTATCGCCAATGAGCCAAAAGAAATATCAACTTTGTTTTCTATGAATTTTACTCCGGAATTGCCGATAGCAGAAAGTATCCGGCCCCAGTTCGGGTCGCCGCCGTAAATGGCAGTTTTAAAAAGGCTTGAACCGGCGATGGCCTTGGCAATTTTTAAGGCCCCGGCCTTTGTCCCTGCATTTTTAACGCAAACTTCTATTGCTTTAGACGCGCCTTCGCCGTCTTTTACTATCGCTTTCGCAAGGTTAAGCATAACAGCTTTTAGCGCCTTATAAAAGACAGTATAAGCTTTTCCGCCGGCTGTTACTGGTTTATTTCCCGCCATACCGTTAGCCAGAATAACTGCCGTATCATTTGTGCTGGTATCTCCGTCCACGGTAATCGCGTTAAAAGTTTCCGAATTAATTTCTTTAAAGGACTTATCCAGCATTTTTTTCGAGATTGAAATATCCGTGAGAATAAAACAAAGCATAGTCGCCATATTAGGATGTATCATTCCCGAGCCCTTGGTCATACCAAAAAGGGCGCAATTCCTGCCGTTTATCCTGAATTTCGCCTGCGCCGTTTTCCTGAAAGTATCCGTAGTCATTATGGCTTCCGCAGCATTTAAAAGGCCGTCTTCACGGAGCATATAACTTGCCGTTTCAATACCATCGAGTATTTTCCCTACAGGCAAAGGTACGCCTATCACGCCGGTAGAACAAACAATAATCTCGTTTTTATCAGACGCGGTAAAGAAAGCTGCTTTTTCCGCCATTAAAAGCGCTGACTTCATTCCTTCTTTTCCGGTGCAGGCATTGGCATTGCCGCTGTTGGCAGCAATAGCGCTTATCAGTCCCTTATTAATATTTTTCATGGAAAGTATAACCGGTGCGGCCTTAACCTTGTTTTTAGTGAAAACCCCGGAAGCCACGGCGGGCACTTCCGAATAAATAAGTGCCAGGTCCTTCCTGCCGGAGATTTTTTTCACCCCGCAGTGAAGACCCGCCGCCCTGAAACCTTTAACGGTTATTCCTTTATATTTCATAGTATCATTCCCGCATTCAAGAGAGCCGTATGTTCTTCAAAGCCGCACATAATATTCATATTTTGCACTGCCTGGCCCGAAGCGCCTTTTACCAGATTGTCTATAGCAGAAACTACAAGCAGGCGGCCGGTCCGGCTGTCAACTTTTATGCCGATATCGCAATAATTGGAGCCCGCCACATATTTTGTCTCAGGCAGACGGCCTTCCGGTAAGATCCGGACGAACTGCTCGCCGGAAAATGCTGCTTTATAAATCTCAATAACCTCGGCGGTGGAAATTTTCTTCTTGAGCGCAAAACTGAGGGTCGAAAGTATTCCGCGGTTGACCGGCGCAAGATGGGGAGTAAAAGCCACCCGGACTCCGGCAGTACCGCTGCCCAGAGCTATCCCCATTTCTATTTCAGGTATATGCTGATGGGTTGCGGGTTTATAAGCCTTCAGATTCTGATTCATTTCGGAAAATTGCAGTTCAGGCTTCGCCTTACGCCCTGCGCCGGAAACCCCGGATATGGAATTAACCACAATAGCCGAGGCCTCGACTAATTTTGCTTTTACCGCAGGAAACGCGCCGAGTATAATACTTGTCGGATAGCAGCCGGGATTGGCCGTAAAAGTTGAACCTGTTATCGCCTTCCGGTTTATCTCGGGCAGGCCGTAAACACACTTCTTTAAAAGCCGCGGCTCAGTATGTTTTGCGCCGTACCAGGTCTCATAAATAGCTTTATCTTTTAGACGGAAATCCGCGCTCAAATCAATAAGCATCTTACCGGCTTTGAGTATTTCTGCAGCTGCCGCCATAGACTTCGTGTGAGGCAGACATAAAAATACCAGGTCACTTTCTTCCGCCGTCTTTTTGGGGCTAAAAGGTACAAGCACCTTATCCAGATTAAAGAAGGGGAGCGCCTCCTGCACCTTAAGTCCCGCGTATGATTCAGAGGTAAGCATTGCCAGTTCTACCTCAGGATGAGGCAAAAGGAGCCGGATCAATTCAATACCGGAATAACCGGTTGCACCAACTATCGATACTTTTATCTTCATAATAACTCCGTTATTTTACTTGCCGATCCTACCCTGCTCTTTAGAGCGCGGCAGTTTACTTAAACTCGTCAACTTTAATATTAATGACCGACTTTTCTTTAATTTTTTTTATAAAATTTTCATACTTCGCTTTAAATTTTTCTTCCATCGCCATTCTCTGGGCTATTTCTCTCACAGAAATTTTTTGCCCGTCTTTATCAGTAATTTCATCGGCCAGAGAGTACTGTTTCCCCGCCGTCTTATTGGTTACTTTTAGTATACCGTATCCACCGGGTAATTTAACAGGTGCGCTTATCTCCCCGACTTTGAGTCTGAAAGGTTCAACGCCTAAAGCAGGCATATCCCCGGGTTTTATGGTTCCGAGTGCCCCCCCGTCTTCTTTTGCCGTGGCTGTTTCTGAGTATTTTTTTGCAGCCGCCTCAAAAGCCAGACCTGCATTGAGTTCTTTAATGATGCTTTCTGTTTTAACTAAGGCATCCGCTTCCGCAATTCCTGCCCCGTATTTAATGAATATATAGGATAAGACTACTTTATCCTCTTCCCTGAATTTTCCGATATTCTTCTCATAAACATCCTGATAGTCCTTAACTTCAATTTTTATGTCTCTCCGGACCGCTTCGGCGATCAATCGCTGGGCCATCATAGATTCTTTCACCATATCGCGGTAAGCTGCTTCCGTAAGGCCTTCTTTCTTCAGTTGCTCCGCGAATATTTCAGCCCCGCCAATGCTCTTTTTAGCGTTTTCAATTGCGCTTTCCATTTCCCTTTTACCGACTTCAATGTTACGGTTCCGGGCCTCCTGCAAGAGAAGTTTATTTTCCAGAAGCTGGTTAAATATCTCTTTCCGCGCTTTTTTCAATTCCTCCGGCGGTACGCTGGTCCCCGCACGCAAGGCAAACTTCACAAAGACCGCGTTAAACTCTGAAAGCGAAAGCATTTCTTCGTTTATAACAGCAAGAACTTTATCCACTACTTCAGGCGCGGCTAAAACCGGCTGAAACAAACCCAACACGATAACACTTATCAAAAATAATTTCTTCACTTAACTACCCCCGAAAGATCCTTGCTTATTTTGACTTCAGCATTCTTAGCAAGTTCTTTTATCCATTCTTTGAAATAGGTCTCTTTCTTTTCTGCTTTTAACTTTTTTATAATTACCGGTTCGGCTTCTGCAAGTGTTGCCGTGCCTTTTTTTCTTCTTTCTGTTAGCTTAAGCAGATGATAGCCGTAAGCCGTATGAACCGGGCCGCTTATTTTTCCCACCGCCAGCTTAAAGACCGCCTCGCTTATTTCCGGGGGCATCTGTTCTTTTGAAAAATAACCCAAATCCCCGCCTTTTTCGCTCTCGGGGCTTATGGACTTAATTCTGGCAATTTTCTCAAATTCTTCGCCCCGCTCAAGCCGGTTTTGAACTTCTTTTATTTCTGTCTCAGTTTTGACCAATATCTGATAGGCCCGAGCTTGTTCCGCATGCATAAATTCACTTAAATGACCGTAGTAATACCTGCTAATTTCCACTGGCTCTACGGAAACCATTTTCATTTCAGACTCGCCCAGTTTTTCGGCCAGCGCTTGTCCGGCCATAAATTCTTTCCAGTCTTCGAAGGAAATAAGCCTTTCTTTCAGCAAATCCTTGAATTTCTTTGTGAAAAACTCGTCACTGATATGCTTAAGATAAGCTTCAAGTTCCCCATATGAGAGAGTAATTCCCTTCTTTTTAGCTTCCTGAAGAATTATCTTCTTCTCTATTATTTTATTTAAAAAGTCCTGCGTAGCATGAGTCCCTGAGCCCAAAAAACTATACTCAAGGTTTGTATAGCGGCTCAAAAAGTCTAATTCCGACTGATAAACAGGCTCTAAATTAACCAAAGCAATTACCGGACCCTTATCCGCCTTTTTTCCGCAAGAAAAAGCAGCCAAACAACAAAAACTCAGAATTAGGATGTAAACAACTTTCTTTTGCATGTTCTTAGTATTATAGCAGAAAAACCTTAGAAATCCAGCCAGAAAATAAGGAATGAAGAGAATAGTAGTCTCTTATTATCAATCATTCATCATCAATTATCTTATTTATTTGACACATTTCATAGCAAACAAAATATTGCGCTTATCTGCCCCTTCCGGTTCCTTAGGTGTCTCCAAAATAAAAGGAAGGCCTTTCAATTTAGGATGATTTATGGTTTCTACAATCCCTTTCTTCCCGATTTCGCCTTTTCCTAAATGCTCATGCCGATCGAGGCCGCTTTCCAGTTTACCCTTAGAGTCATTAAGATGTATCACCTTTATAACTCCCGCTCCGGCTATCTTCTCTGCTTCTTCAATACAGTCCTCAAGGACTTTTTTAATCCTTATGTCATATCCCGCAACAAAAGCATGACAGGTGTCAAAGGTAATGCCAAACCGGACTCCGCACTTTTTAACAAGAAGGGCCAGGTCTTTTAACTCCCCGCCGGGCGAGGCCTTTCTCCCTGAATTTTCAAAAAGCACACCGACACTTTTTGTACCTGAGAATTTTACGGACTTTTCAATGGCTTCAAGAATAACCGGGAACCTTTCATTTTTAGCACAGGAACCACAACTGCCTATATGGGTAGTGATATAATCTGCGCCTATTTCTTCGGCCCTTGCAATTTCAAAGGCAAAAGCCTTGATAGATTTCTCCAGAAGTAATTTATCCTCTGAGGCAAGATTGAGAAGATAACTGGTATGAACCACCACCGGATAGATCTTTTTAGCGGCTACCGTATCTTTGAAGAGTTTTATCTCCTCCGCTGTAAGCGGTCCGGCTGCCCAGCCTCTCGGATTTTTTGAAAATATCTGAAAAGTTGTGCAGCCAAGCGAAGAAGCCTCAAGAGGAGCATTTACCAGACCACCAGATATGGAAGCATGGAAACCAAGATTCACAGAAGAGCCAAATTCGAAATTCTAAATTCGAAACTCGAAATAGAATCGTCGAAAATATATTTAAAGGGATTCTTTCTCATTGCTTCTCCTTAAAAAAATATTTAACTTTAAAAGCGCTCTATTGAATTATTCTAGCGCTTTATTCTTGAAAGCCGGTAGACCACACAGCCATCCGGGCAGGTAACATCTACATGTCCGTCTTTTTCAAATGGCATTTTTTCAGACCAACGCATAGAAAATCCCATTGGATGAATAGCTGCATATGCCCGGCCGCACATTCCTACCGGTTCAGGGGTCCTGCCTGTTAATATGTAAGTTTCGCCTTTTTGGCATTTGGCTGACCCAATACAAACACCTGTTTTTGTATGCAACTCAATTATTTCGCATTTTATCTCATCTGGCATTTACAAACCTCCCGTCTTTGTTTCGAAGTAACAAAACCTTCCAAAATCAACCTATTTAAATATCCCTTCAAAGATTTATTTTCGAATTTCGAGTTTAGTGCTTCGAATTTGCTTTAACGGTATTTTCCTTCTTTAATATTCCTTCTAATAGTTATTAGGTCCCCCGCCACTTCCCGGAGATGCTTTGCCGGGGTAAGGGTACTTCTGGTGTCATCTATCCAGTTGACCGGCATTTCTTTTATCTTGTATCCGAGAGTTTTGGCTATGACTATTACTTCCACATCGAAAACAAAGCCTAAAATAGATAGGCGGGGAAATATCTCTTTAGCGGCCCGGGCACTGAAAGCTTTGAAACCGCATTGCGTATCTTTAATGTCTCTAAGGAGCATAAGCCGTCTTACCAGATGGAAGATATGACTAAAGGTTCTGCGCAACGGTGGCTGTTGGCTCTTTATATTAGCGCCTTTTACTCTCCGGCTGCCGATTACCACCTCATAACCTTCCTTCAAACAAATAAGGGCCTTACCTATCTCTTCCGGTGGTGTCGAAAGGTCGGCGTCCGTAAAGATACGCCAGGCGCCCGTGGCTTCTTCCATCCCGTGCTTTACTGCGAAACCCTTTCCGGTGTTGACCGCATTTCTAATGAGTTTTATTGCAGGCTCTGTTAAGGCAAGTTTTTTTACAATTTCTGAAGTGGCATCTTTACTTCCATCATCAACTATTATTATCTCATAATATAAATCCAGAGAATTCAGATACTCTTTGAGTAAACTAACAGAGCGGGAGATCCTTTTCTCTTCATTATAGGCCGGAATTATTACAGAGAGATCTTTCTTTCCCATATCCATACAGAGACCAGCAGCAGGAAAATCAAGGTAACGGTAGTAACAGCAACCCCTACTCTAAACGAGAGCGGCCGGTAACCCATCTCGACCGTATGCCTGCCTGCCGGGATAATCACCCCCCGGAACATATAATTTGTTCTTAGAATTTTTGTTTTTACGCCGTCAACTTCAGCTTCCCAGCCGGGATAATAAGCATCAGACAGGACCAGGAGCCCATTTTTAACCGCGTTAAAGTCTATTATAACTCTTTCCGCCGAGGGATAGATGACCCCGGCTTCTTCAGCCTTAAAAGTGCTTTTTGGTAAAAGAGCAGGACCGGGTTCTTCAAGAACCGCGTACTCAAGCGGCAGAAAATCCTTTGCGGTAACTTTCTCAAAAGCCGCGGCAGCATCTTTTGCGTGCAGGGTATTATATACTACATACGCTCTGGGCAGAACCTTCTTGTTTTCGTAGATAAAAATGCCGTCAAGTTTCGTTCGAAGCACCAGCCCGTTTTCTTTAAGCTCAGTATTTGAAAGGCAGTATTTTACATTAAAGATATTTAAAAGATTTGTTTCAAAAGCTGAATTTTGGTTTTTGAAACGGTAGGCCAGTATTTCCTGCCGCTTGAGCCGCATCGGGTCGTAAACATTGAAGCATTCAAGGCCACAAAACATCGAATAGTTATCATACATCATACTTTTAATATCGTTCAGGTAGGACTTGTAAGGATACCCGTCCCGGGGAGTCCTTGAACTCTCATATAATTGACCAAAAGTTGCGTAGGTTCCCGGTGTGGTCGCAATACGAAAATCAGAGTTATCTGCTTTAAGATAATTCTTTACCGCCGGCTCTAAAAATACTTCTTTTGCCCCGCCTAAAGGTATGATTCCGCTTGTATTAATAAAGAGGTCAAAAAGCAGGAGACCGGAAAGTAGAAATATTAAAGTATCCGCTTTTGCTTTTTTCACCGAGACCAGATAAAATACCGCTGCCAGAGAAATGAGCAGCCCGCCGGCTGTAATTAATGCTCTCGCGGTAACGGCAATTCTCACCGGATCCGCACCTGTCTTAAAATAGTTAACATAAATATACAGGCCGGCTGTGACCAGTAGTACCATCGCTGAACTCAATACCTCCGTCTTCATTAATTTTCTATCTTTAATATTTTCCGCAATTTTACCGGCCAGCAGCCCGCCTAAGACCGAAACTGCAAAGACCGCTCCGTAGATAGCCACCGCAGGATAGCGAATCATACGGAAAGGTAAAATGAATTTATACAGCAGGTTATATAAAAAGCCGTAGCGGCCCAGGGAGAGCACAAAAAATACTGTTAAAAGCAGAGAGAAAAATATTACCGTCCCCCTTGTCTTACGGTCCAGACCTTTTCCTTTTTTAAAAAAGAATAATACCGAGGTTAAAAAGAGTGCTATGACGGGGATACCACAGTAAAAACTGCCGGCCCAGAACTGGTCCGAGCCGAAATACGCGGATTCAGAAGGATTTCCCCAAAAATAAGGCGTAAGAAAATTAACCAGTTTGAAAGGATGCAGCGACCAGGTGGATGCCAGGTTAATATCCATCCCTGCCTGCCGGACTGAGTTGGAAACAAATTCAAGAAAAGGAAAGAGCTGGATACTTGAAAGGAGTAAAGAGAGAACACTGGCGGCCAGAAAATAGCAGAACGAAGGCCACCACAGTTTTTTGGAGGAAACAGCGTACCAGACGGTGAACGCAGTCAGAATGATAAAATTATAGAAATATATCTGGGCACTACCGGCCAAAAGAGGCATCGCCAGAGAAAAAACCGCGAACAAAAAATACTTAAATTTTCCGGAATCTATAAATCTCTTTAAAAAAAACATTATTGCGGGCAGCCAGACGGAAGAACCCAGCACACTCCAGAATTCCACGCGGCTTACCAGATATCCGTTGAAACTGAATATTAATGCCGCAAAAAAAGCACTGCTACTGCTTATCTTAAAATCCCTGACAAGAAAGAACATTCCAAATGCGGCAATTATAAAATTTAAAATAATAAAGCTTTTCACCGCGGCGCCGAAAGGGAGAAGAACGAAAAAGAGTTTTAAGGGGTAAAACACGGCAGATTGCAGGTTGCCGATGAAAGGCGCGCCTCCGCCTGAGTAATTATTCCATAAAGGGAGCGTGCCGCCGCTTAGCGAATTATTCGCAAAAGACTGCCAGGGGTAAAACTGTAGCAGAGTGTCCCGGAAGAAGGGTATTTTATCAAAAAAAACCATTTCGGCCCAGAAGAAGATAGACGCAAGGACCAGCAGTGCTAAATAGGTCGCCGGGCTCTTTAACTGTTTCGTCACAATTCTTTCTCCAGGTTATGCAGGACTTCCTGGATTCCCTTTAAATTTTCCTGAAGCTTTTGAATAGTTTTTATTATTTCCTGGCGTCTTTTAAGAAAGTCCCGGTATTGTTCATCCTTTTTCTTTCTTAGTTCACGGAGCCTTTCGTTTATTTTCAGGTCCTGCGGGTTATTAAGCGCCAGGTGTTCATAGATCATAATGGCTTCATCCACCAGCCCCTGCGTTACATAGATTTCTGCTACAGTAGAAGTCTCCATATTGCCTTTTTTATCTTCTTTTGCCGCACTTTGCTCAAATTGTTCTTTAATCATGTCGGCTTCTGTTTTATTCCCTTCCTTGCGATGGAGCGATTCAAGTAAAGCCGCAGCCGCAGGATTAGCGGGCTCGGTAAGCAGGACTTTTTCAAGTTCCTGCTTTGCCTCTGGTATTTTGTTTTTATCCATAAAAATACGGGCTGCGAATATTCTGGCGGAAGCAAAATCTGGATGTTTTTCCAGACCGGAAATGGTAAGGGACAGAGCCTCATCTTTTAGGCCTGTTTTATAATATAATTCCGCCAGGTCCAGGAAGACCCGGCTCTCCGGGTCATTTAAGAGCCGCTTTGTGGCGTTTTCTATTTCCAAAATCAGGTTTTCTTCCATATAAGAAACTATTATACAATAATATAAGGACTAAAAAAACCACTAAAATAGTTATAGTTGTTATAGCCACGCCTAGTCTCAAAGACAACGGCTCATACTTAAATACTATTTCATGCTTACCGGGCGGAGAAAGGATGCTTCTAAACAGCCCGTTCGCTAATAATATTTCAGTATTTTTGCCGTCTATATACGCCTGCCAGCCCGGGAAAAATGTATCCGTAAGCACTACCGCACCGGAATTTACCAGTTCAGCTCTGACCCTTATTTTGTTCGGTCCTTCTTCCTGCATTAAAACCGTATTTTTACCGCTCTTAATTATTTTCCCGTCCCAAAAAAGCCCGGGCTTAATAACAACCGTTTCTAAATGCGGATTAAATTCATTGCCTGTAAGATATTTGTGCGCAGCCGGATCGTCTCCGAACGGCTTTAGACTAGCCGAAAAATAACATCTCGGAAGAAAGCCTATATTCTCGTAAATCTTTAGTCCGTCATAATCTTTCTTTTTCTTTAGTAATTTAGTGTTGAAATCCTCACGCGTCACAATGTATTTAACCGACATCAGATCTAAAGTTCGAACCCTCGGAGTATTCCGGAGTTCGGCATAGTTAGCCGTAAATACCTTAGGATTTAGTGAGTCATACCCGTTGACATAATAAAGGCCGGCGGTCATATTCTGGTTCGGATAGACGGTAAGAAGCGCCTTTTCCATCGCTGCGTCGTAAGATTCCCCGTAAATATAAACCTCCTGTCCGGGCTTAAGATACAGCAAAGTTCTGGAACTTTGCTGGTTAGTTTTAAGATACGAGGCAATCGCTAAATTCTCTGAATATATCTTAGCCGGCAATCTTGGATTGATAAAATAATTATTCATAAACAGGTCTGAAAATACCAGCAGTAGGATCAAGACGGTAAACATTTTTCTGCTTAGTCTTTTATTTAGATAGAAAAATAATAAGGTTAGAGCGGCTGAAAAAATAAGAATACTTTCAAACAGGTAGCCGGTCCAAGACTCTCCGGACGGCTTCTTAAAGTAGACAATTAAAACCGCAGCCAGAATAAGAACTCCCGGGAGCAATAACTGCGGGCCGGTACTTTTTGTATTTTTTAGGCGGCCCGGGTAACGGGTCAAAAGACTGTCAAACGCATATGCCGCCAAAACAGAAATAAGAAAAATAACAACAAAGACGAATTTTACGGGAAAGCGTATGCTCCCATAGCCCGGCAGATAGTTAAAAAGCTGGTCATAAAAAACGCCATACTTGCCTAAAGCAAGAATTCCAAAGAGAACGACTCCGAGATAGAAAGATATAAAAAGGCGCCGTCGAACTCCACTTTCTTTTTTTAGATAAAATATCCCGGAAATGAATAGAACTACGGGGATAAAACCCGCATAGACGGATTTCAGCCACATCTGCTCCGTACCGTACCAGTTTACATTTATTTTTGTAATGTCGCCGGCATACCAGGGAATGACCAGATTAAGCAGTTGTTCAGGCGGTAGAGACCAGAGCATATTCAGCTGCTTTGTTAAGGGTTCATTTTGAGCACCGCGATCAGAATATTTCAGGTATTCCAGGAAGGGCAAAAGCTGAAAGGAGACGAAAAGTAAAGTAAGAGCTGTGACTGCCGCCAAAAACAGCCAGCTGCTCTTTTTTTCATAAAATACCGCGGTAAGGAGCAGCAATAAGAGGCCGGTACCGTAGAGAACAGTCGGTTCGCCGCCTAAAAACTGTATACCCAGCAGTAAAGAAACTATTACGATGTGAAATAATTTTATTAATATGCTTACCCTTTCTAATTTAAGCGCGCGCAGGTAAACAAGCACAATAAGCGGGACCCATATAACTGAAGAGAGAGTCGTAAGGAGATCAACCGTTGACAGAAGATAACCGGAAAAAGCAAAAATGATCCCGCCCAAACAGGCCGCAAAGTTTTTCATTTTAAGATCAAGACAGAGCAGGTAAAGGAAAAGACCGGCAAGAAAAAAGTGCACTGCAACAAACAGATGCAGCCCGAAATTGAACGGCAGAAAGTAATGAATAAAGCTTAAAGGGTAGGCCACCTGTGACTGCAGCCCGGCGTAAAACGGAGCTCCGCAGGAACTCAGCGGGTTCCAGAGCGGAAAAACGCCGGACCGCAGCCATTCAGAGGCAAAATTCTTGTAAGGATAAAAGTAACGGTAAAAATCTCTAAAAGCAAAGACCTTGCCAAAAAATAAAGTATCAAAAAAAAACACACCGGTACAGACCGCAAATATTACCGGAAAAACTATTTGATTCTTGGTGCTTTTAAAAGACATAGGACCTTTTTGGCTGTTGCCCCGGGTGAAAGTTTCGAGGTATCTATTACAAAATCCGCAAAAGTTACATATACGGGCAATCTTGCTTTCAACAGCTTTTGGATCTTGTGTAAGACGGCTTTTTTTGTACCAGCTTCAACCAGGGGCCGCTCGAGCCTCTTTGTAAAAATTCTTTTTAGTATAGTTTTCTCATCAGCAGCTAAAGCAATTATTTTTCCTTTTTTTCTGAGATTACGGATGTTGGCGGGTGACATAACCGCCCCGCCGCCGGTGGCAATCACCAGCCCTTTTTCCGCGGAGACCGCAGCAATTATTTTCCTTTCCAGACGGCGGAAATATTTTTCCCCATTTTCCTCAAATATTTCTCTTACGGATTTTCCTGCAGCTTGTTCAATAAGCGTATCGGTATCCACAAACTTGCGCCAGGTTTTACCTGCAACTATTATACCGCAGGAGGTTTTTCCGGTCCCCATGAAACCGGTAAGTACGATATTCTCTTTAACCTTTAATTGCTTTTTCAAGAAGGCCTAATCCTTTTCAGGTAGGCCTTAAAGGATTTTTTAATATCGGCCAGACAGTCAGACCCGAACTTATCGGTAAAGGCATCGGCAAGTTCAAAAGCCATTATGGCCTCACCTGTCACACAGGCCGCGGGAACCGCGCAAATATCCGATCTCTCCACTGAAGCTCTACCGGTATTTTTCGTTTTAATATCAACGCTTTTTAATGGTGAGTAGAGAGTCGCAATGGGTTTCATTGCCGCCCTGACGACGATATCTTCACCGTTGCTCATACCGCCCTCAATACCGCCGCAATTATTTGTTTTCCTAAAAAAGCCCTTTTTGCCGTAAAAAATCTCATCATGCACTCTTGAACCGGGTCTTCCGGCGGCTTCAAAGCCCAGGCCTATTTCCACTCCCTTTATCGCCTGCAGGCCCATCAACCCTTGGGCCAGCCGGGCATCCAGTCGGTTAGCCCAGGCAGTATAACTGCCCAACCCGGGAGGTACGCCCAGGGCCTTTACTTCAAAAACTCCGCCGACAGAATCACCTTTCTTTTTAGCCAGCGCAATTATTTTTATCATAGCTTTTTCCGCTTTTTTGTCTGCGGTCATAAGAAGAGAAGCCGTCAGAGCGCTCCGCTGGTTTACTTTTAAAGGCCGCGCCTTTATGCCCCCGAGTTCGGTCACATAGCCGAATATTTCAATACCAAATTCTTTAAGGAGTTTCCTGCATACCGCGCCGGCGCCCACCCGGGCGGCGGTCTCTCTGGCGCTGGCTCTTTCCAGGACATCCCGGATATCAGTCAGGCCGTACTTTAAAATACCCGCAAGGTCCGCGTGGCCCGGCCGGGGCAGGGTAATGGGCGGGACCGTCCGGTCCTTCCAATTCTCCCAGTCTTTGTTGTTTATTATGAGCGTAACAGGTGCGCCTGTGCTCCGGCCGTTTCTCACCCCGCTCACAATCTCGGCCGTATCTCTTTCTATTCCCATCCTTCCGCCGCGGCCGTACCCCTGCTGCCGCCGGGCTAAATCGTTATTGATATCAGAGGCAGAAAGAACTAAACCGGCAGGAACACCTTCGAGCACCGTGACAAGGCATTTTCCGTGAGACTCGCCGCTCGTAACAAATTTCATCATTTTTTCTCCAAATGAAAATGCGGGTGTAAGAATTAACACCCGCATTCCGCTACCAAATCAGATATGAATTTTACTTAATTATGTGCGGGGTCATAAATACTACAAGATCTCTCTTTGTTTTTGAAACAGTTTTGTTCTGGAATAACAGAGGCCCAATCAAAGGAATATCCCCGAAGATCGGGACTTTATTAACGGTCACAACTTCATCTTCCCGTATTAAGCCGCCTATTACAAAAGTATCTCCGTCTTTTATCATAACCTGCGTGTTTGCAGTCCTCGTATCAACTATAGGCGGAGGTCCGGCAGCAACAACAGAACTTACAGTCGGGACCACCTGCAGGGTGATGTATTCATCGTTGTTAACCTGAGGTGTAACCTGCAGTGTAACTCCGGCGTTAACCGAAGCATAGGTAGTAACCCCTGTTTGAGCGTTAAAACCGCTGACATACGAATACGCCTGGGTTATATCTATTGTCGCCATTTTATTGTCCAGGGTGGTTATTCTCGGATTAGCGAGCAAATTGGCGTCATTGGTTGCTATCAGGGCATCAAGCGAAACCCAAAATGACGCAGCACCGGCTATGCCAAACTGGAACTGCCCTGCTTTTGCGTTACTTGTGCCGGGGGGCGAAACGCTGATTTTTGTCTGCGTATTGTTCGCTGTTCCGGGATAAATATCGGTCATAAGACCGCTGCCCATGCCTGTGGTGCTTCCGGTTTCAACATCCCATCTTATACCGAGTTTATCTTCGATATCCACCTTTAAGTCAATAAGTTTGGCTTCAATGTTTACCTGCGCGGTCTTGGTATCCAGACTGGTAATAAGCGTAGCAAATGTTTCCATCTTAGTTGTTATATCTGTTATTATAATTGTATTTGTGCGGGGATCGGATTGAATTTTTCCGGTCCCGGATAAGAACGGGGAAAGTGAAGTCTGCAAATCCGCCGCTTTTGCAAATTTTATCGCAAAATACCTTGTTTCCACCAGAGCGCTTTCTTCTTCCGCCTTAAGTTCCGCAGGGGTGGCAACTCTCAGAATGTTACCTTCAGTTTTATAAGAAAACCCGTTTTGTTTTAAAACAAGATCAAGAATTTTTCTCAGGCTTACGCTTTTCAACTGAATGGACGGTATAGTCCCGGAAACACTACGGCTGGTGACAATGTTAAAACCTGCTTCCGCTAATATGGTATTCAGGAAGGTTATCAGGTCCGCATTCGTCAGGGATACATAAGGTACAATTTGATCTAAATCACCCTTTTTCATCGCTCCTTTCTGCAGCGCAAACTGATCGGTCTTATCAACTTCTTCGGAGGAGGCTACGAGTTCTCCGGTCTTTTTTGTTGACTCTTCAAGAGTTACAGCTTTAAGGATTTTTTTTGCGGCCACAGGGCCTTTACTTTTTTTCAAAGTTACAATTATCTTGGTGGCATCCATTTCTTTAATAAAATCGCACTTCTCCGAAGTCTTTACTATTATTCTCGTTATTTTTTGCGGATTAGCCTGGTACTGAAAGATACTATGGGACAAAACAACGGAATTAGAGATTGCTTTTTCGGCCGCATCTCCGGCAGTTACCGCCGGCATCAGGTCTATTATCACCTGATTTTTTTCCACCGTGACTTTAGGGTCCTTAAGCAAATCCATCCCTTCCTTAACCGGTATAGTCAGAACGGCGGAATCAGCGGTGGCCGCCAGGAAAAAATCACCAATCACGGCATTTGTTCCTTTTGGGGTTTGAGCAAAAGAAAAAGCGCTTAACATGACGGTAAGAAGTACCGCAACTTTTTTCATATACAAAACTCCTTGATACTGAATTTCACTGATTAAAGCTCTTCAGGATTTCACTGAAAGAGCCAGAGACATTTTTAGAGAATTCAATTATGAAACTATTTGGGTATTTCGAAAGCCTTTTCTTTGGGTCCGCCTTCGATATTTCCGGTATAGGCAAGTTTAACCCTATTTTCGTCAACTCTGCCCTCTATACCTTTTATCAGCTGTCTTTCTTTTGTATATAATTTTCTATCTATTAGAAGGTATGCATTTTTCAGGTCGTCTTCAAAAACAAATATCGCTGTTTTACCCAGCGCCATGACTCCGGTAAGTTTCAAAGTAGCGATATTGATATTATCTGCGACAACTTTTGAGTCGCCGATGTTTATAGAAACAAACGGATCTCTTTTTGAACCATAGTACCGGTATAGCGGGTAGATTGCCCTCTCTTCCTGATCATCGCCTTTCGAATAGCGTCCCTGATTGGGAGCGATCTGGGTCGAAATAAAAGTCCGCATATTCACGGAAATATTAACAGAGCCTTTAGAAAGCAAATTATTACCGCCGGTGCCGGTCGCGGTGAACTGCGCATCGTAGCAGTTGATCAATCTTATCGAATAACCTAACTTATTGATAAACTTCCCGAAATTATTATAATTCCCTATCATGCTGATACTGATCGGGACTTCATTATAAAAACTCTTACCGGGAATAGCCTTCGCCGGAGTAAAGGACTGTATCGTCACATTATACTCGGCCGCAGCCCGGCTAATTTCTTTAATATATTCCGGTTGGTTGTCAAAATTAGGCAACCGCCTCATGGTGAAGAGCAGGTCAAGTTCCGCTTTACGAGCGTCTTTTTGTAATTCAAGAAAACCTTTAGCCCTTATTTCCGCTTCCCTTAGATCGGCTTTTTTCTTTTCCAGAGAGACCGTCAAATCTTCGACTTTCTTCAAAGCAGGCAAATACAGTTCAAAAATATAGCCGTATAAGGCAGCGCCCGTAACAACCGCTATTAAAACATATTTTTGTATCTGTTCTTTAGACACTCTTTGGCCCCCTTACTTCCCTACCTCTTTAACTTTAAAACTATTAAAGATTATACCAAACTCATCTTTGTTCTCGCTGAAGGTATCCTCAACATCACTGCAGGTAATTACAAAGCCCTGGTCTTTTTTAACATGATATATCTGCCTCTGTCTCAGAGTTAAGGCCTTGCTCTTATCTTTAGTGCCCTTAGTCTGCCAGTTAAACTCCAGATCATAAACCTTCTCCCCGTTAATCGTAAACTCTTTTTCACCGAGCTTCCTGTACCCCGGCCAATTAGAATATTTCTTTTGATTTATTTCCTGCATCTGCTTCGCCGTAAATTTTTCATCAGTAACTTTTTCTACGGAAACTGTTACCAGCGGCGTGAATCTCGACTTAATGTCGCGTTTTTCTTTTGTCATTACCAGAAGTACATTAGAAGACAGCCCCTTATCATTGATCTTCCAGCCGTCGGGCGCAGAGATACTGCAGCCATGTTCCACATTTATATAGTTGTTTCCGTAAATCCCCGTGGAACCGACATCACCTATGCTCATCTGGCGCGGAGGTTTTATCTTGGTTTCCTCTATCGTCTGAAAGGATATCGTAAAGTTATAAGAAGCCCGTCCGTTAATAATGGCTTCGGCCATACTGACCAGCGAAGCGTTCTTGAAGAATCCCGCAGGATCATTCAAATTGGAGACGAAATCGGCAACCGACTCCTTAAAAAGCCCGACACCTACTACATTAAAACTCCTGACACCTCCGGCATCCGGCTTATTGTTAAGGGCATTAATCCATATATTAGAGGGAACAGTCTTGTTAAAACTATCAAGAATTAGCGGCCAGAGCACCTGCCGGTCTTTTAAGTCGGTTATGACGCCCAGGTATTCGTCTACCTGAGCTTTTGTCTTCTTCATATTATCTATTTCATTAAGGGTCTTAATAAATTCCTGCTGCCGGGTTTCGACTTTTTTGATTTCGTTATTTAGTGTAGAAAGCTGGGCAAGCACAATAGTATAAAGGCCCACCATAACCGCCACGACGACAATCACGCCAAGAACAGCGAGAACAATAATTTTCTTTAGACGCTTAGCTTTAAAGTAGCTTTGTGGAAGTAGATTTATTTCTATCAGCATTTTCCCTCTATAATCTCAAAATTCTATTTGAACTAACTTTTGGCCTGAAATCTTAAAACTCAAAATTTACCGGCCCAATCTGCTTTACTTTATCTTACGGATCGCCAAGCCTACGGCCACAGGCAGCACCGGGCTGAACTGCTTAACTTTCAGGTCAAAAGCCTCGGTATTTTCTATCTCTATTTTATTAAAAGGATTCAGCGGTTCTACGAAAATCTTTAGTCTTTCTGCCACAAATTTCTCGACATTCTGCAGTTTGGCAGCGCCGCCGCATATATAGGCTTTTGTTATTGCCTTTTTCTTGGCAGAGGATTCATAAAAGTCAAAGGCTCTGCGAATCTCCATAACCAGCTTGCCCATGGTCGTAGATATTGAACTGTAAATACGAACTCTTTTGTCTTCTTTGCTGGGTATTCTGGTCAAAACAACATTTTCCGATTCTATTATTATACTCCCCTGTTCCCGCTTAAGCTTTTCAGCTTCAGCAAAACCAAGATTAAATTCCTTCGCAATATCACGGGTCAGATTTATGCCGCCGATAGGAATATCCCTGGAAAAACGGGTAATACCGTCTTCCACTATATTTAGATTTGTAAATCTCGCGCCCATATTGATAATAGCAACGGTCTCTCCTTCTATCCGGTCATAGTTGCACTCTAACGCATTATGCAAAGACATGCTGTCAATGTCGATAAGAGAGATGCTCAGGCCTATGTCCCGCAAAAGTTTAATATACTGATTTACAACTTCTTCTTTAATTGCCACCAGCAGGACTTCAATTTTTTTCTGCCCTTCTTCCGTTACTTCACCCAGTATGCAAAAATCCAGAACCACCTGATCCATAGAAAAAGGGATATATTGCTCGGCTTCAAACCGGATGACACCTTTTAACTCTTCTTTTGTCATGTAAGGCAGTTTAATATAACGGACTATTACCTGATCTCCAGAAAGAGAAATAGCGACATCTTTTGACTTGAGGCCGGCGGTGGTTAAAAGCTGTTTAATTAAATTTTGAGTTATCGTATTTCTTTGTTCAGGTTCAAGAGACTCAATGGGTTCTTCACCCAGATCGGCAACCGCAAAATCGACCAGGACAAGCCTGCCCCCGCGCTCTTTGAGCAAAACCACCTTTACCGAAAAACTTCCTATGTCCAACCCTATGACATGCGCCATTTTCTTCCTTTAATCCTTCAAGAAAATTGGAAACAAATAATTTCCGGCCAGAGTAATTTTATCTCCGGCAAGCACTACTATAAAAGTCCCGAGTACTATAAAAGGCCCAAAAGGTATCGGATCCATTCTTTTTTTCTTTCCCGACAAAAGTAAATACCCTGATATTATTGCGCCAAGAAACACTGAGAGAAGACTCATATATAGTACACCCTGCCAGCCGAGGAAAGTCCCCGTCGCTGCAGCCAGCTTCACATCCCCCATCCCCATACCTTCCTGCCTGTATACGGCAAGACTGAAAACTGCCACTGCGAGAAACACCGCACCTCCCGTAAGATACCCTGCAAGCGCAAGCAGTGGCTGCCGGCCAGGAATAATAAAACTCAAAAAAATTCCGGCTAAGGCAAGAGGAACGACCGTAACATCAAAAATATACCGGGTATTTAAATCTATCAACGCTATTACTATCAAAAAAGAGAATAATGAAATAACCGATAAAAACATCAAGATAGAACCAGAATCCCGGGTAAGACCGAACTTATTAAAAGCCATTACAAATAATATACCAGTAAGCAATTCAATTATCAAGTACCGCGGAGAAATTACAGAATTACAATTTCTACACCTTCCCCTCAGCATTAAATAGGAAAAGACGGGAATGTTATCATACCAAATAATTTCTTTTTTGCATTTAGGGCAATGAGAATTTGGGAATACAATGGAAATACTTTTTGGTATTCTATGAATACAAACATTAAGAAAACTACCGATTAGGAGTCCAAAAACAAACACTATGCTGCTGGACATTTATCTCCTTGTCTCGTAAGGACTTAGAAAATCTTCTCAATTGCTACTTTAATTATATATCAAAACTCTAATCTTGTCAATAGTATTTTGGTTTTTTTTCTACAGGAAGCGGTGAAGAATTCTAAAGGAATAAACCCTAATGTTTATATTATAAACAATAAGCAATACAAAATAAGGGGTTTTAATAAAGTAAGACATCAACAGGAATATCCAAAAAGGCTGACTCCGATAGTGAAAATAAAAGATTGAAATATTGGATATTATTGCTGCTAAAATTTATACTTACCGGCAGGTTCGGCGCATTCCTGGCATTCAAACTGAATCGTAACATGTTTTATATTATACCGTTTATCAAGCATCTCCTGCACTAAAAGAACAAGTTCTTCGGATTCGGTAATTTTCATATCCGGCACTTTTATATGACAGGAAAGTGCATGTAGATTTGAACCGATGGTCCAGATATGTATATGGTGAACTTCTTTCGCTTTTGCAACAATTTTTATCTGCTCTGAAATCTGTACGATGTCATAACCATCAGGGACCGACTCAAGAAGAACGGAAACAGACACTTTTATAAGGCCCCATGCCCCTTTAAGAATCATCAAAGCAATTAAAACTGAAATTAGAGCGTCAGCTATATACCAGCCAAAAAAATACATTACTATTCCCGCAATTATAACTCCGACGGAGGAAAGAGCATCGCCAATGATGTGCAAATAGGCGCCTTTAATATTCATATTATGTTCGGAGTCCTTCATGATTACAAGCCCGCAAATTATGTTCGCGAGAAGACCGATAATTGCTACAACTATCATAGGTATCGTGTTTATTTCAGGAACTACAAAGAATCTTTGCCAGGCTTCATATAGTATAAAGAACGAGAGGATAACCAGAGAGAACCCGTTAAAGAGCGCCGAGAGAATTTCTATACGGTAAAAACCAAAAGTATTATTTTTTGTGGCGGGTTTTCTGGCATAATTAAAGGCAAATAAACTAAGCATCAGAGAAAACACATCAACAAACATATGCCCGGCATCGGAAAGAAGAGCCAGCGAATTAGTCAGGTATCCGGCTACAATCTCAGCCAGCATGATAAAGAAGGTTATTCCGGCCGCAATAGCCAGATTCCTCCCGGTACCGGCATGAAGATGCACATGCCCGTGCTCTTCGTGATGGTGGTCTTTTTCGTTGTGCCCTTCTTTGCTTTCCGCCCCGTCTTGCATAGCTCTCCTTAAAAAGAAACGCCCCGACCCGTGCTCCCGGACCGGGGCGTTTCTCAAATCAGCAAATTATCATAATCTTCAAAAGAGGACAGAGTCCTTTTTGTATTTCTTGAAGTTGGCATCAGCTATCGCCTGTATTTTGGCGATTTCTTCCGGTTTTTTTGAAATATGCCTGAATCTGGTCTGCAGTTTCAAATATTCTTCAACAGGTTTCGGTTTGGCAACATTCATGGTATTAGTTATCTTCCCTTCTTCCACTTCAAAGAGAGGGTACAAGCCTGTTTCCACCGCAAGTCTGCCCAATTGAATGGTGAGTGAAGAATCAGAGCCCCAACCCAAAGGACAGGTTACCAGAATCTGGATATATTTGGGTCCTCTTATTTCCAAAGCCTTTTTAATCTTATTCTGAAGGTCTTTCTGATAGCCGACAGAAGCCGTTGCGACATATTTGACGCCATGAGCCACCGCTATCATCGGCAGGTTTTTCTTTTGTTTTTGATTTCCGCCTGTTACGCTGCCGGCAGGAGAAGTAGATGTCGCACCCATAAACGGAGTCAATCCGGAACGCTGAATCCCGGTATTCATATATGCCTCATTGTCAAAACAGACATAAAGGACATCATCTCCCCTTTCCCACATACCCGAGATAATTCCAAAACCTATATCTGCGGTAGAACCATCACCGCCGAACGCCATAACCCGGGCTTCATTTTCCTTCCCCTGGGCTTTCAGCGCGGCCACAATTCCTGTGGCCAGAGCGCCGGAGTTCTCGAACAAAGAGTGAACCCAGGGCACGCCCCAGGCGGTTTGCGGTGACCTGGTGGTAAATACTTCCAGACAACCGGTAGAGTTAGTGACAATAACATTGGGGCCGGCCGCTTCCATAACAAGCCTGGCCGCCAGCGATTCACCGCAGCCGGAGCAAGCGGTATGTCCAGCGTTAAATAGTTTTACTGTGCTCATTTATCCATCTCCTCTACAAGTTTCGGGTCCAGCCCGTAGAACTCGCCTTTAACATTTTCTTTCTCGGCTCTTGCAACGATAGCCTTTATATCTGAAATCCTGATGTCCCTGCCGCCCAGACCCAGAATAAAGTCTGAGATTTCGGGAACATTCTTCTGGCCATACAGCGAGGCTTTAATATCCGCCGTAAGGATTCCTACTCCGCCGATGGAAAGAGCTTTTTCAAGAATTATTGCCTTCTTTTTCCCGCAGAGCGCTTTAATGATATCTTCCACCGGGAACGGCCTGTAGCAGCGGATTTTCAGCACTCCGACTTTTTTGCCGGCAGCCCTTAATTCGTCTGCAACATCTTTCATGGAGGAAATTATGGAACCCATGGAAACAAGCACTATTTCCGCGTCATTCATTTTGTATTCTTCAATCAGTTCTCCGTAATTACGGCCAAACATCTGGTTAAAATCCCGGGCCGCTTTTCTGATTACCGCCGGGCAGGTCTTCATCGTCTCCGCCATGGCGTATCTTGTTTCCAAATATCTGTCCGGGCCGCCCATCAAACCGAAAGACAGCGGATTTTTTACATCCAGTTTTTCCAAAGGCACATATTTGGGAAGGTATTTGTCAACCTCTTCCTGGCTCGGAAATTCAATGGGATCAAAAGCGTGGGTTAGAATAAATCCGTCTAAATTAACCATAACCGGCAGCATAACTTCATGGTCTTCGGCAATCTTAAATGCCTGGAGATGCATATCGCAGGCTTCCTGGTTGTCCTCGGCAAAAAGATGTATCATGCCCGCATCCCTTATCGTAAGTGTATCCTGCCAGTCATTCCAGATATTTATCGGAGCGGAAACCGCTCTGTTGGCATCAGTTATAACTACAGGGAGCCGCATTCCGGCCATATTAAACAGCACTTCAGCCATTAATAAAAGTCCCTGGGAAGAGGTCGTCGAATAAGCCCGGACTCCGGCAACAGAAGCTCCCAGAACAACAGAAGCCGCTGCGAACTCTGATTCTACATTTATAAACTCGCATTTCAATCTGCCGTTGGCCACAATGACCGAGAGCTCCTCGACTATATGCGTCTGAGGGGTAATCGGATAAGCAGAGACTACTTCAGGTCTGCAGAGCGCGACCGTTTCCGCTATCGCTTTTAAACCTTCCGTAACTTTTTTCATTTATTTCTCCTCCTTAAGCATACTGATCGCGGTCTTAGGACAAACCTTCGCACAGATGCCGCAGCCCTTGCAATAATCCAAATCTACCAGTGTTTTTGTTTCTTTTGTGGTTTGCATACAGCCTTCGGGACAAGACATAACACACATCCCGCAGGCAACACATTTCATTTTATCTACAACCGGAAAAAAGACCCTCCAGCCTCCGGTTTTATTTGCCAGGCTGGTACCGGGTTTTCCGATAAGAATATTTTTCGCTCTTCTCGACACCATAATACGCTCCTTTTTTTAATTTACCTGAAAATGATTTGCTACTTTTTCAACATATTGTAGGCTTTTTCGGCGGCAACAACATTTTTTGCCGCAACATCGCCTTTAAATTTGTGCGCCATAGCCTTTCTTATCCCGTCCATGGTTACTATTCCGGTAAGAGCCGCAAATGCGCCGACCATCACTGTGTTAGGAATGGGCCGGCCAATAATTTCCATGGCTATCTGGGTTGCGGGAATTGTCACAACATTTCCGGAACCCTTAATCTTAAGTTCAGAAACGGGTTTTTCGGTATTTATGAGCACCAATCCGCCTGCTTTGAGCCCGGCAAAAACATCCACAGTTCCGATCAAAGTCGGATCCTGAACGATTACATGCTGCGGCTCGTATATCTGTGACCTGACCCTTATCGGGTTATCGCTTATCCTTACAAATGAAGCCACCGGCGCGCCCATTCTTTCGGACCCGAATGTAGGAAATGCCTGAGTGTGCTTGCCATCCAGGAAAGCAGCAGTTGCAAGAAGTTCAGCGGCAGTAACTACGCCCTGCCCGCCTCTTCCGTGAAGCCTTATTTCTATCATGTTGAACCCCCTTACAGTTTTAACCGCCCTTAGGCGGAGATTTTAACAAATTTTCCCGGACAGTTTGTGCTGTTTGCCATAATAATCCGGGCTCAAAATAATTAAATACTGTAGTTATTATAGCATTTTTGAGGTTTCTTGTAAATGCAGGAAAAAGCAGGGACTACTTATTAAATCAAACCTCTACTCTTTCTTAAAATCCATTCCGCAGTAAAAAGCCCTATTAATAATAACATTATCCAGGGGGAATTCCAGAGATCAGTATCAACCTGGATTTTAACTATCTGTTTCTTTAAGATTTTTCCGATACCTGTCACGACCTCAGCAGGTTTAAAATATTTACCGTTGCTGGCCGAGGCCAATTGCATAAGCCCGGTTTCATTAACGGCCACATTGGAGAACTCGAGTGAAGTATCCCTTACCTCAAAATATATTTCCTTGGATTCAAGAGTCTGCGCAGGATTCTTGGCCACTATCTTAATCCGGTACCCGCCCTTCATAGCCGTAAGGTGCTTGCCCTCATAGGAATAGTTACCCTCCGGCGTAAAATTCATTTTAATATGCAGTAGTTTTCCGGCCGGATCCACAATATTGGCTTCAAGAAAGGTGTCTTTATTCTGCAGGGCTCTCTCATAAATAGTCGAATCTATCTTCACAGCCTCATTCAGGACATAAAAAGCCCGGTCGATTTTTAGGGATATTTTTTCAAGCCGCTCGGTAGTGAGCCAGCGCACAAGCTGCCGCCAGAATTTTTCGTAGGATTTATCCGAAGCGTCCACTTTAAGACGCCAGCTGCCCATCTTATCTATAGTAATAGCCGCGGCCTTGCCCGCGCCGTAGTTCTGCACTGCCATCAGGATATTATTACCGTAACTATTTTTTTCGGTCTTATGCACGGCAAGAACCATCGCTCCCGGTTTCGCTTTTTCCACCGGGCCATAACTTGTAAGCGCGGGAAGCGACTCCCACTTTTCCTTGTCTTTTTTAAAATCTCCGTTATAGGTGAATATTTCGTGCGACATACCTTCCGGCGTCAGCTGCAGGTAAAAATCAGCGCTTGCTTTTGATGAACTAAATACCGCTTTATCTTTTTCCAGGGTGACCGGATAGATCCCATACAAAAGACTTGCGGCCCACTCCGGCTTAAACATCTCCGAACCATAAAGAAGAATACCTCCGCCGTGGCCTTTTACAAAATCCGCCAGCCCCCCGGCCTGCTGTTTATCCAGGGCTTCAGGGAGCAGGTTGGTTAACACTATCGCATCATATCTGTAAATAGCTTCCTTATCTTTCGGCAGACCTTTTGATAAAGCCGCAAGTTCCAGCTCATCTTCGGCATTAAAAGCCGCCCAGGTTTGGGGCCCGGTCTTGGAGATAGAGGTAAAATGCAGGTCCTTGTCGACCACCAGCGTTCTGTTAACCCATTTTAGTTCTTCCGCCACATAACCCTGGACAAAAAGCACCCGCAGGCGCTCTTTTTTCTTTGTAACATTTACCGTAATAAATGAAGCGTTATTATCTTTAACAAACTCATCCGTCTCGACTGGAATTTCGAATCTATATTTTTTAAAACCCTGCCCGGCCGGTGTCCAGCTCATTTTCGACACAATGGTTCCGTCAGAAGGTAAAAACTGGTCAAAGCTTTTTATAAGTTTATCGTCTTCGTAGACCTTAACAGGGACAGTCCTGCCGGGATATCCCTGACTGGCAAAGGATATGTTAAGCGTAAGCGGTTGTTTTTCTTCTATATTGTCAGGGCCGCTGACCTCTAATACCGCCATATCTTTGAGTTTTACTTCACTGCCAAAACCTACAAAATACAGGGGGATATTCTTTTCCCTCATTGAATAACCGAGTTGAGAGAGATTATTAGCGGAGTTAACATTATCCACGCCGTCGGTCAGGCAAAGTATGCCCGACAATTGCCGCGCGGCATTATCTTCCAACACGGTATTAATTGCTTTCACTAAATCTGTTTTTTCGCCTTCGGCTTTCAGGTCAGCCGGATTTTTTGTAAGCGGTGAGGCATCCATGGAAAATGTATAGTACCGTATATTCTCCTTAAAGGTTTTCTTTATTTCTTTTACCAGCTCACCCTCCTTTATCAAGCGCTTGGCCTGGGAAATGCGTTGTGTTCCGCCGGCACAGTCGTCTATAGACATGGACTTGCTGGTATCGATAAGTATTGCCATAAATGAATCAGTATCTTTTTTACCGCGCAGCAGCGGTTGGAGAAGTGCTAAAAACAGGATATACATTATAAGGGTACGGATAATTGAAAGAATTATACGGTCTTTTTTGGAGACCTTAATTACGGTGAACCAGTAGAGTGTGAAGACAAGAGCAGGAATTCCCAGCAGGAAGGCTATCAATCCCGGGGTGGTCATTTGTATGCCTAAAATAAAAACTTGTTTTTCCATATAGTTTAATAATTATAGGACTTCTCATTGGAAAAAGCAAAGGAAAAGTTAAATTCCGTAACAATTCACAAGTGAAAGTCTTGCCTTTTCCTCAGGCTACATCATTTTTTACAAATTTAACGCTGCGGATGTTGTCTATCTTGGCAAGTTCAGCCAGCACCCTTTCTTCCAGAGGATTATCCAGGGTTAAAAGCGTCGTTGCCTCTGTACCGATAACTTTTCTGGCCATCTGAAGACTCGCAATATTAATATTTTCTTTCCCGAGACAGGTTCCTATCTTTCCGACCATGCCGGGAACATCTTTATTGATAATGACCAGCATGTAGGCCGCCGGTTCCAGGTCAATATCATAACCCGCAAGCCTTGAAATCCTGACATTGTCTTTTCCAAAGACCGTGCCGCCTATCGAACTGCGTTCTTTATCAGTAATGATTGCCACTTTTACAAAACTGCTGTAGTCCTTGACAACATTGGATTTAGATTCATGAATTACAATATTTTTTTCTTTCAAGATGAGCGGGGCGTTTACCATATTTACCGGCTCTTTAATAATGGGTGTCAGGACACCACGAACTATCGAAAGGGTCAGATAGGAAGTATTATAGTCACAAACCTGTCCCGTATATTCTATCTCCAGGGATTTTACGGTACCTTCAACAATTTGAATTAGGGTCCGGCCCAGCGTTTCTCCAAGCAGTATATAGGGCTTCATCTGGGCAAGTATTTCCGCAGGTACAGCCGGTGCATTTACTGCATTCCTGACCATCCCTCCGCGCAGTGCTTCCAGCACCTGATTAGCTATTGCTATCGCCACCGAAACCTGGGCTTCCTCAGTTGAAGCACCAAGATGCGGCGTCAGCACCACATTGGGCAGGTCGCTGTAAATAAAATCATCCGGCGGTTCTTTTTCATAAACATCTATCGCCGCCCCGGCTATTTTGCCGCTTTTTAAACCTGTAACCAGCGCTTTTTCATCAATGATTCCGCCGCGCGCGCAGTTAACCAGGCGCACGCCTTCCTTCATTTTTGCTATTTCTTTTTCGCCTATTATTCCTCGGGTTTCTTTTGTTAGAGGAGTATGGACCGTTATATAATCCGCGGCCGTGACTATTTCTTCGACGGTTGCTTTTTTAAAACCCAGCTTAAGTGCCATCTCTTCCGTAAGATACGGATCAAACGCCATTATCTCCATATGGAAACTTTTTGCGCGCAGCGCAACTTCCCGGCCGACCCGGCCCAAACCGATTATGCCCAGAGTTTTACCGTAAAGCTCAACCCCGGTGAATTTTTTCCGGTCCCATTTTTTCTGTTTCATAGAGGCATCCGCGGCCGGAATATTTCTTGAAAGCGACATCATCATAGCCAGGGTGTGTTCAGCCGTAGAGATGGTATTCCCATCCGGTGTATTCATAACAATAATACCTTTTTTTGAGGCAGCCGGAACATCAACATTGTCCACGCCGACACCGGCACGGCCTATTACCTTGAGCTTTTTGGCAGCTGCAATCACCGGAGCCGTCGCCTTGGTTTCCGACCTTATTATCAACCCTTCATACCCGCCTATAATAGCAATAAGCTCCTCAGGTTTAAGTTTAAGTTTGACATCTACCACTGTATCTTTCTGTTTCTTGAGAAGTTCAATACCTTCCTCGGCTATCGGATCGGCTACCAAAATTCTATACATATCCCTTCCCCTTTTCTTAAAAAAGATTCCACTTCTGCCACTCCACCCTTAAGCTTGGCGGACTGCTTTCGCAGAAAGGCGGATGACTATATATCTTTATCTTAGATTTATGAAAGTAAGATTAAAACAAAAAATATCCCTCAACGATTTTAGACCTTACAAACCTTATCTCGCTATGTCAACGATAGTTGGCATCTATATATCCTTCCTCTCGGGAAAAGCTTTGCTTACAAACCTTACGAACACATTGCCCTTGCACCTTGTGTATACCTACTGCACTACATATATATGCGGTTCAAAAGACATAAAATTATCTACAAACTTTCCGCCGTTTACTTCTATTTTTCTGCCTTCATCATAGACCTCTACAATGCCTTTGGAAACCGGGACCGTAAAACTCACCTTACCTTCTCCGTTCTTTCTGTTGGAGGTAAAAATATACAGTTTACCGTCGGCTTCCTTAACCAGAGTATCTACCTGGGTCTTTTCCGCATCTTCTACAGTAACCTTTTTCTCCGAGTCTTTTGCCAGAATTACTCCGGAGAGCGCGGTGATATTCCTGTTAATTTTTTTAATTTCTTCCTGCAAGTCTTTCGGAATGCGGGCCCAGTTATAGTACGGGCTCCAGCTGTGGCCGAAGTAACCTATCATTTTAGCGCCGTTAACGATACACATCCAGACCTGTGCTTTTAATTCGGCCGCATTCGGAGCTCTTGCTTTTGGTTTCGGAGTTACCCCGCCTTCGGCCCCGAAGAAGGAACAGTCCACCCAGACAAAATGAGGCTTTTGCCCTTTATCATATTTATTAAGAATTCCGAGACCTTTTGCAAATAAATACAACTTTTCCGGTTCGCCTATGTTACAGGGATAGATATCAAAGCCTATAAGATCCGCATATTTGGAATATTCCGGGTAGTATTTACTTTTTATCGGTCCCCCACCCATAGCCTGCTCACTGCCGAAATTCAAAGGTACGGGATGGGTCGCGTCTGCTTTTTTAACTGCATCATATAATGACTTTATCTCTTCGGGAGTGAGCCGGGGGGCTTTCGAAGTGCCGTCGCTCGTTTTCCCGTAAATATCCGGTTCATCGGGCATCCACCAGAAAAGCAGTGCGGGATGATCTTTAAGGCTCAGAACCTCTCCTTCTATCTTATCCGGGCTGCCGTCAAAGGTAATACCTCCAAGAACATTTCTGCTTTTACAGGCATCAAGATAATCTTTCGGTTTTTCGCTTTGCCCGCCCTGACCGATAAAAGTGTTTATGCCCAGGCTGATATTAAAATCCATCAGACTGCTGGGATTACACCAGGTCATTATCGGAAAAAACGGTTTACCTTCAACAAGTATTTCCTTATTGGTGCCTATCTTCACATCAGAAGCCGTAACAAAAGAAGAACTCAGACCAACAAAAAGAAACGCGAAAAAAAACCTGTACATTGTTTTCACCATAGTTACTCCTTTCCAAAATCTAACTCTAAGTTAGTAATACTTTCCGGAAGTCGGATTTAACAACTCAGACTTTTTTTAATAATTCCTCTTCGACGGCTTTAACTCCTGCACCCAGTGGAATATTTTTCGCGCCCATAGATGTCAAAGCCATCTCAACGGCTGCAAGAGCAATCACAGCGTCAAACATATCAACATAACCAAGATGCCCTATACGGAACATTTTGCCTTTCATTTTACCCTGACCGCCGGCCATGGTTATGCCGTATTCGTCCCTTATTTTTTTATTTACCGCATCCCCGTCAATACCTTCGGGGGCCCAGACGGAAGTAACAGAATTGGAAGGTTTTCCTAGAGCAAAAGGTTTCAAACCCAAAGCCTTAACTCCTGCCCTTACTGCCGAGGCTATCCTGGCGTGCCTGGCCCAGACATTTTCCAGACCTTCCTCTTTTATCAGACGGATGGACTCTTTAAGCTGAAGAATCAAAGAGACGGAGGAGGTATATGGAGTATCCGGAAGCTTATCTTTAGTCAGAGCCTTTAAGGCCTGTTCATAACTGAAATAATATTTAGGAATTTTGCTTTCTGCCATGGCTTTTTTGGCTTTTACGGAAACCGAGATCATAGCCACGCCGGGCGGGATCATCATACCCTTTTGCGCCCCGACCACGGCAATATCGACATTCCAATCATCGGTTTTAAATTCAACCGCACCCATACCCGAGACCGCGTCAACCACAAAAACCGCCCCGGTCTTCCCGACTATTTCCCCGAGTTTTTTTATGTTATTTTCTATCCCCGTGGAAGTTTCACTCAGTGTAGTATAAACCGCTTTTACGCCGGGATTGTTTTTAAGTTCGGCTTCGACCCTGGCGCAATCTACTTCTTCCCCCCATTCGGCAAATACTTTTATAACGCTCACTCCGAAGGTTTCTGCTATCTTTGCCCAGCGCTCGCCAAACTGACCGCAGGCGGCAACCAGCACTTTGTCTCCGGGAGAAACTATATTAATGACCGCGGATTCCATCCCGCCGGTACCGGCTGCGGGAAATATTAAAATATCATTTTTTGTCTGAAAAACATATTTAAGACCCTCAAGGACCTCAAGCAGGGATTTTCTAAACTCCGGTGTCCGGTGGTGTATCATAGGCAGGCCGCCGACGGATAAAACAGAAGGCGGGATCTCGACCGGCCCCGGCGCCATTATATATCTTTTCCTCATAAATATTCTCCTTTTCTAAATATTAGTCTTATGCTTGAAAATAACACTCAGTCCAATAATACCCACATAGCTTAACAATCCATAAAAGTTCGTAAATGTCCGTAAAAGTCTATAAAGGTGTAAAGCAAAAACCTGTCTTGAAGTTGAATAATCCAAAATTCCGTGACTCTTTTCCCTTTCCGAACTTTCTTGTCCTTTACAGACATTTATAGACCTTTACAGACTTTACAAACTTTACAAAACTTACGAACCTTACAAACCTTACAGACCCTTACGGACAAGTCCTGCCTACGCCGACTTAGCTTCTTTATCTTTACTTTCGTAGATCAATTCCGGTTTTTTCTTCTTCAGAATAACATCTTCGTCTATAACGCACTCTTTAATGCCGGTCTTACTGGGGATTTCATACATAACATCCAGCATCATCTCTTCAATTATTGCACGGAGGCCCCGGGCGCCGGTTTTTCTCTTTAAAGATTCGGCGGCAAGGGCGTTGATGGCTTCATCGGTAAAACGCAGTTTAACCTTTTCCATTTGCAGAAATTTCTTATACTGTTTAAGAAGCGCGTTTTTTGGCTCCGTCAGGATACTTTTAAGATCCTCCACCGTCAGGTCTTCCAACGAGGCAATTATCGGCAGCCGGCCGACAAATTCCGGGATGAAACCGTATTTCAAGAGATCATCCGGCTGCAAATATTGGAGGACATTTTCTATGTTCTTTTTCGTCCGGCCTTCCGAGCCAAACCCGTAGCGTTTTGTAGCCACGCGCTTTTCCACAATGCGGTCGAGCCCGACAAAAGCTCCGCCGCAAATAAAAAGAATATTTGTAGTGTCGATTTTTATAAATTCCTGATGCGGATGCTTTCTTCCGCCCTGGGGAGGAACATTGGCAATTGTGCCTTCAAGTATTTTGAGCAAACCTTGCTGCACTCCTTCACCGGAAACATCCCGGGTTATGGAGGCATTCTCGGATTTTCTCGAGATCTTATCAATTTCATCTATATATATTATACCTTTCTGCGCTTTTTCCACATCAAAGTTAGCGTTCTGCAGCAGCCGGAGAATCACATTTTCGACATCCTCCCCGACATATCCGGCTTCGGTAAGACTGGTAGCATCGGAAATGGCAAAAGGCACATTAAGTATCCTTGCCAGGGTCTGAGCCAGCAGGGTTTTTCCCGTGCCGGTCGGGCCGATAAGGAGGACATTTGATTTAGAAAGTTCTACATCATGCGACGGGTTGTAGACCCTCTTGTAGTGATTATAAACTCCGACTGAAAGTATTTTCTTTGCCCGTTCCTGCCCGATGACATATTCGTCAAGCATGTTTTTAAGTTCCACCGGTTTGGGAAGTTCCTTTTTCTTTAAAGTCTCCGGCGCCGAAGGTTTGGCCTCTTCTTCCGTCATTATATTGTGACAGAGAGTCACACATTCGTTGCAGATGAAGACCGAAGGCGCGCCCGAGGACACGAGTTTTCTTACCAAATCCTGCGTCTTGCCGCAGAAAGAGCACCGGACGGCCGGGCCATTTTTATTTTCTTTTTCTGACATTAACTTATCTCCTGTTGGCTATTAATTCGTCAACAATCCCGTAGTCTTTGGCTTCCTGCGCGCTCATAAAATAATCCCTGTCCGTATCTTTTACTATGCGCTCCAGAGGCTGTCCGGTATGCTTTACCAGCACCCCGTTAAGATTTTCTCTCATTCGAAGTATTTCCTTGGCCTGAATATCTATATCAGAAGCCTGGCCCTGCGCGCCGCCCAGAGGCTGATGTATAAGTATTCTTGAATTCGGCAATGAAAACCTCTTCCCTTTTCTGCCCGCCGCCAGAAGCACCGCGGCCATACTTGCAGCCTGCCCGACACAGATAGTCGAGATGGGGGATTTTATATATTGCATCGTATCATAAATCGCCATACCCGCGGTTATTACCCCGCCGGGGCTGTTTATATACATGGAAATATCTTTTTCCGCATCCTCTCCGTCAAGAAATAGAAGCTGCGCGATTATCAGGTTAGCCACATAATCATCCACCGTTGACCCCAAAAATATAATCCTTTCTTTTAAAAGCCGGGAATAAATATCATAAGCGCGTTCCCCGCGGTTCGTCTGCTCCACCACCATTGGTATCAACATAAAACCCCCTTAACACAATTACTAATTACTAATAACTTATTGCTAATTGGTATCGACGGATAAACACCGTCTTACGCCATCCGACTTCATACTTCTGTCACGTCTCTTGTCGTCTTGTTTTCTTATATTCTTCTCGTCTTGTCAGCTTAGTTCCGCTTTGGAATACAAGAAATCGAGAATCTTATCCTGAATCATCTGGCTCTTAATATTTTCCCGGCCTTTGTCAGAGCTCAGATAATCTTTATAGCTTTCGCCCTGATTTCCCATCCTTAAAAGGAAGGCTTTGATCTCTCCGTCCACCTCGTCTTCGGTTACGCTTATTTTTTCGGCTTTCGCCACTTCATCAAGGACCAGATACGCTTTTACGCGTTTAACGGCAACTTCCGCATATTCCTTTTTTATTTCCTCTTTTTTCTTTCCTATAACCTCATAGGTCACACCCTGCTGGGCCATCCGGCCTTCAAAATCCTGCAGAAGATTTTCCACCTCATGCGCAAGCAGCGTTTCCGGGATAGGAAAGCTCATCTCCTTAAGTATCTCGTCAATAATAGAATTGGTCACGCGCGTCTTTTCTTTCTGCTCTAATTCTTTTTTTAGCCCTTCTTCGATATTGTTTTTCAATTCCGCTATGGTCTTGAATTCGCCCAGATCCTTGGCAAATTCGTCATCCAGCGCGGGTAATTTTTTTTCTTTTATTGACTTCACACTGACCTTAAAAACCACGGTCTTCCCCGCCAGTTCTTTTGTGGGAAAATCATCTTTATATTTAACGGGTACATCTTTGACTTCACCCGTCTTGGCACCGATAAGCGCGGCCTCAACTTCAGGGAATATCTTTTTAGCCCCTATCTCGCAAAAATAACTCTCGGCTTTAAGTTTTTCCGGTGCCACGCCTTCCGCAGCGCCCTGAAAATCTATCATAACAAAATCGCCTTCTTTTATGGGCCGCCCTTCCACCGGACTAAAATCAGCCTGGCGTTCCTGCATATATTTAAGGGACTTCTCCAGGTCTTCCTTTTTCACTTCCACCGGCTCCTTCTTTACCTTTATGCCTGTATATTTCCCGAGTTTTATTTCCGGCCTTACTTCAATACTTGCGGTAAATTCCATGGGTTTGCCCGGTTCAAATTTTACATCTTCAATCCGGGGATAATCGAGAGGATTCAGGTTCTTTTGTTTGACCGCTTCAAGATAAGCGGAGGAAATAAGCTTTTCCAGAACATCTTTTTCTATTCTGGCTTTGAAGTTCTTTTCTATAAGCGACCTGGGGGCCTTTCCCGCTCTAAAACCGGGGATCTCCGCAACCTTCTCCAGATTTGAATACATATTCTCGATTTCTACGAGTACTCTGTCGCCGGGAACCTCGATTTTTAATACTTTTTTACAGTCTTTTTCTTCAGAAATACTTACTTTAGTTTCCATAACTCTCCTTTTTATCGCCGGGTTCAAAAGAACCGGGCCAATTTTCAATAAGCCGCAAAACAAACAAAAAAACAGTTAATTACAGGCTTTTACCAATTGCCGGAATAATTCCAATGATTATAACCTTTTCAGGCTGAAAAAGTCAAGAAGAAGCGGTTTTCAGGAAAAGCAAGCAACGCTAAAGGAAAAACAGGTTAGACCTGCGTTAAGGCTTAAGACTCAGGTTATCAAGATGTTTTCTGAACTTAACGGTATTTTCGTAAACATCCTCACCCTTTTTGAATATGCAGGAGGTTCCGGCCACAAAATTAGTGGCACCGGCAAAATTGAGACGGGCCGAAGTTTCATTATTAATATTCCCATCGGCCTGAATCTCTATTTTATCCTGTAGTCCGTAACTGACGAGCATTTCTCTAAGATCTTTCACTTTATCCACGGAATGGGATATGAATTTCTGGCCGGCAAATCCGGGGTTGACGCACATAACAAGCACCAGGTCAATCTCTGTCAGGACATCCTTTAAAACTTTTATATTCGTCGCGGGATTTATGGAGACCCCGGCAATTTTACCGCACTCTTTTATGGCCATTATCGTGCGGTGTAAATGCCTGCAGGCTTCCTGGTGTACGACTATTATGTCGCTCCCCGCTTCCGCAAACCGGTTAACATACCTGATAGGTTCCTCTATCATAAGGTGCACATCTAATTTTAATTTAGTGACGGGCCTTAAGGTTTTTACAATATCGGGGCCCAGAGTGAAGTTGGGCACAAAAGTTCCGTCCATAATATCAAAATGCAGCCAATCCGCGCCGCCCCGGGAAAGCGCTGTTACATCTTCGGCCAGATTCAGGAAGTTCGCGCACATCAAAGACGCGGAAATTTTGTTTTTTCTTAACATTCGACTATAACCTTCATTCCGTTATGCTGTTCGGCCGCCTGGAATGCTTTATCAATTTCAGCGAGTTTAAACCTGTGCGAGATCAAGTCCTTTACATTTATTTTTTTTGCGGCGATAAGTTCCAGAGCAAGTTTATGCTGCCTCGGGACCGAGCCGTGCGAACCGCTCACATTGCATTCCTTGTAATGAATAAGGTTGCTGTCTATTGTTATCTCACTCTTGCCTTTCGCCAAACCGCCGAAGAAATTAACCCGGCCTCTTTGCTTTACCAGTTTAATCGCATCCTGCTGCGCTTCATTAGAAGGACAGGCGGTAAAAATTACATCAGGTCCCGCGCCGTTCGTGGCTTTTAGCACCTGTTTGATCAATTCCTCGCCGGTGCCCTCTATGGCCACATCGGGATTGAATTTTTTTGCCTGTTCCAGCCGGTGTTTGGATCTTTGTGAAATAATAACTTTTGCGGCACCAAGAATTTTCGCCAGTTGCAGAAGCATAATGCCCGCGGGGCCCGCGCCAATAATTAGGACTGTGTCCCCTAATTCGATGCGCGACCTTTCGGTGGCGTTTATGCAGCATGCCAGTGGTTCGGCAAGAGAGGCTTCTTCAAAACTCACGCCTTCAGGTATTTTATTGACCGGCCCGTATTTTACCGTGGTTTCGTTCAAAACCATGTATTCTGCAAAGCCGCCCGGGAACTGATAGCCTATGGCATAGTTAACCGCACAATTATTGCCCAAACCGTTTTTACAGAAATCACACTCGCCGCAGGGCACATCCGCGCCCAAAGCAATTTTATCCCCGGCTTTGAAGTTTTTAACATTCTTGCCTACTTTAGCAATTTCTCCCGCCACTTCATGCCCTATAACCACCGGCGGTTTTACCCGCGAATTTCCGGAATGAAATATCCTGATATCCGAACCACAGACCGAGCAGGCCTTTACACGGACAAGAATACTCTCCGCATCAATTTCAGGCACTGCTGTTTCTTTAAGCGAAATCTTATCAAGTGCTTCTAATACAGCCGCTTTCATTATACTTCCTCCTCGCAGACAAATTACAAGACAACATGAAAAAACTTACATAGATTTTGCATTTCTTTTAATCTTGTATTCTTATCTCTTGCCAAGCCTCTAAGCCTCCAACCATCCAAGCCTCATCTTCCGTACTCTTGTTATCTTATTTAAAACATAAACATTACTTTGTTAAAGAACTCTTTCCTCGAGGCCATCATATCAAAGGCTTTGTTGCAGTCTTTGAGCTTAAACCTGTGGGAGATAAAGTTTTTGACATTCAGCTGGCCGTTTGAAATATAATCTAAAGTTATTTTCCATTCATTTTTCGGTAAAGCCGCAAAGGAGGAGTTCCAGGTGCCGGTCATATAAATCTGGTTACGCAAAATATTCGAGACCGTCGCCTGTGGTAAAACAACATCCGTATGAATATTTCCCATGAATACGACCTTACCAAACTTCCTCACGCTTCGAATACACTGCTCGAACGAAACACTTGATCCCGCACTTTCTATGGCCAGGTCAAAACCGAGCTCATTGGACTGCCTCTTAAGCTCCTTGACGGGTTCCGTTTCCCCTGCATTTATTATTTCAACAAAATCATAAAGTTTTTTTGCGTAATCGAGTTTCTCCTTCATAATATCCACCAGCACGACCTTGCCGGCCCCGTGAATTTTTGCCCAGGCCACCAGCGCCAGGCCGATGGTCCCCGCACCGTAAACAACAACTTTATCCCCGATGTCCACCCCGAATCTTCTGATGGCATGGAGTCCTACTGCGACGGGTTCGGCGAGAGCCGCTTCCTCAAATCCGACATTATCCGGTATCTTTAAAAGATTCCAGACCGGGACTTTGACATATTCAGAAAAACCCCCGTTGGCCCGGGAACCGAGATAATCATAATTATTACACTGCGCAAACTCCCCTTTCTCGCAATAAGGGCATTTTTTACAGGGAATAAGCGGAAAGACCGCCACGCGCGAACCGGCCTGAAAGACGCCGTGATTTTCTCCGGCTGCCCTTTTTTCCACGACCCCGCAGAATTCATGGCCCAGTACAATAGGGTACAGATAAGCCCCCGAGCTTTTTACCCGGGGTATATCAGAATTACAGATTCCGGCCGCTTTTACTTTAATTAACGCTTCCCCTTCCGAAATTTTTGGAATGGGTATTTCTTCATATCTTAAATCCCCGACTTTATGCAATACTGCGGCTTTCATCATAATTCTCAGTCCTTTACGGCGGTACGCCAGAATTTTACAGATTCTAAAAGGTCATCCACAACCTTCAGGTCCTGCGGATACCGTTCGCGGTGTGAAATTTCCAGAATAAGCAATGTCTCTTCACAGCCCTTTTTGATAATAATGTCCACAACCTTTTCCGGAATTATTCTTCCTTTCGCGTTATATTCTTTTGTGAAAGGGTAATGCCCGCCTTTGTCAAAAAGGCTCTGTTTGATATGAATGATGGGGGAAACTCCCGCAAATTCATCCAGCCAGGCATAAGGGTCGTTATCTCGAGGGTCTTTTGAGGAGGCAAAGCCGTGATCAACATCCAGGCAAAGAAGCATAGGAATGGCGATACCTTCATTGGTCCTTTCCAGCAGGGCTTTTGTTTCTTTAATAGTGTAAGCCATCTCCCGGGGTATAGACATCGGCTCAAAATTCAGAAAATCAAGGCCTATCTTTTTTCCGTAGAGAGCGAGCTCCTGCCAGTAATCAATTGCCCCTTTTACCAGAGAGTTGTATCTGCTTTTATTTTTAACATCGGTGTCGGATAGTATCCCGAAATGACTTCCGGCGCTTTTTGCACCAAGATTTTTTGACAGGAGCAGGAACTTTTTGAACCACTCAAACCATACTTCCCGCATTTTTGCGTCCGGATGCATCAGGTGATTTACCCGGGTAAAAGAACCGGTGAAAGTACAGTCAATACCCACATCATATTTGCGTAAATTTTTAATTATTTTATTAGTTTCGCTTTCCACGATTTTCTTGGGCAAAAAAGGATTAAGCAGATCGGCCGTAAACTGGACATGCCTTAAGCCCAGTGTCTGGCCGGCTATCTTCACCCAAACTTCCGGCTCAGGAAACCTGTTTACCGCGAACCCCGTATTAATTCCAAGCGCAATCTTTTTCATTCTCCGCCTTTTATATATTATTTATTTTTATCTATAAAACAACTACCTTCTTTTTATATCATATTGGGGTGCCTATATCAATAATTCAGTATTTACTTTTTCCCTCCGGTAATTCGGAGTTACTCACTTATCAAATTTCCAGGTCATTTAAAGATTTCTCACCGAGATACATCGGGAGCACGAAGGCTGCCAGCTGGATCAAAAGGAAGATGCCCAGCGCGCCGATAATATATGGCTGGTTAAAATGAACCGTCCCCATTACCCGGTTGGCATAATAGGCGTTGACCGGAATGGCAACCAGCACTATAGAAACACCGATATAAAGCATTGAAAATATCATGTAAATAATTCCACCGTAACTTGCGGCAATATCTGCAGAGTTATCGGTCTTAAACTTCGGATAAATTGCGCCTATACCTATACCGAGAGAGGCGATGCAAAGCGAGAAAAAGAAGACCGTGCCCATGGAGACCAGTGTCATAAAAGTATCAATTCTAAGAAAATATACCGAGAGGCCGATAAGCGTCTCGGAAAGAATAAGCAGTGGAAAGAAACTCATCCAGTATTTTTCCCAGATAAATTTTTTAATACTCAGGGGACTGGTCCTTATTACCCAGAAGGCCTTCCCCTCCAGACTAATCGAGGAGAAAACAAACCTGGCGGCAACTGCCGCAATTATAAACCCGGCAAAACCCATATTCAGGAAGAAAATAATATCATTTATGTATTTAGCGTAAATATTAGCGGGCAATTTATCGAGCGGAATATTTGTGACATTGAAGAGATAGATAATAACCACAGAAACCAGCATCATTAACTGCGGCCACTGGGAGGAGTCTCTTACAAAGTTTTTGATGTCCTTGACCGCCACTTCTATTATGTTTGATTTGACGAAAGGGAATATTTTTCTAAGATCATAGGCGTCTATTTTTTTCTTTCTATATTTCTGCAGTTGATTCTCGGCGGTATTCCACCAGCCTTTCATAAATAATTTTTTCCCGATAAAAAGCATGACACCCGCGGAAACTGCCGCCGCCAGTATCAGGTAACCGGTGTTGATATAGGCTTCCGTAAAATTGTATTTAAAAAACGAGGTTATGGCGTTTGTCGCCCAACCGCTGGGAAGATACGGGGCTTCGGGGGCCTCAAAGGATCTCATAAATTCCGAAAAACCCGCCAGCTCACGCTGGTTTGTGAACCTTTCCGGTTTCAGCATCCGAAACATCACCACAATAAAACTCAAGAGTCCTATCGAAAGAAGCATAAATAAATCCCTTGTGCGCCGGGCCGGAAAAATGCTTATTAAACCCATGGCAAAAGAGATACTTACAGAGGCTATTATTACCAGAAAAAGAGTTATGACAGCCATCGAAAAGAAAAAAGTCATAACGCCGGCTTTTAAAGCGACTGTATACGCCGCAAAGACCGGAATACCCATGGCCAGAACCATCCAGGAGCTGTTAATTACAGTATGCACGAATCTGGAAAATATTATCGCCGGCAGTTCAAGGGGCAGAGTTAAAAGAAGAGGCATATCCTCAGAAAGATAAAAAGTAGAAATGGTGACAATGACATTCGAAAATAAAAGCATGAACATAAAAGAGAGAAAGACCATCCCTAAAAGTTTCCAAACCAGCAGGTCCCCGAACATAGGAATAGTACTGAAATAGCGGAGCAGGTTATGAAAAATCGCAAAAACACTCAATAGAAATATCAGGGCAATACCTACAAGAATAATGCGCTTTACCGCGGTACCTTTTTCTTTCTTCTTTGCCCCGTTTCGAAAACCCGCCCAGGACATCCGCAGAAGCAGAATAAAATCTCTCATTTTAAATACCTTCCCTCGAAAATAATGTACCTGAATAACAATACGGCCTGTAAAAACCTCGTGCGTCTACAAATGTCCATAAAAGTCCATAATCGTCTATAAAAGATAATCCATAACGGTCTATAAAGGAAAAAGATTTTAAATCCTTTTTTTACCGCTTTTTGCTTTACCCCTTTACAGACCTTATGAACAAGATTTTCCGCCTTTGGCGATATCTCACCGAAGGTGGCCACTGATTTAAAAACTTTTGATTCCACTTCCGCCACAAAGCGTCGACGGATGACTAAATATCTTTATCTTACATTTATGAAAGTCAGATTAAAACAAACAATATCCTTCAAAGATATTAGACTTTACAAACTTTAAAAACCTTACAAACCTTAAGAACCCTTATAGACCTTTTTCTTTTACTTTATATGTTCCAACACATTACTCAGATCCGGCGCCCCGGTCAGACTCAGGAATATATCTTCCAGCCCGGTTTTTTCTGTCTTTGCCATTTCCTTTACTTCCTTAAAAGTTCCTTTCACAACCATCTTCCCGTTCATAATTATCCCTATGTTATTGCAGAGCGTCTCTACTATCTCAAGGGAATGCGTGGAAATAAAAAGTGTCTTACCTGCTTTACCCAGGTCAATAAAGATTTCTTTCACTATCTTCGCGCTCTTGGGATCCAACCCGACCATCGGCTCGTCTACAATATACACCTCGGGATCATGGAGGATATTCGACGCCATGACTATTTTTTGCTTCATACCTAGAGAGTAACTCTCTATCAGTTCATCTCCCCATTTATCAAGCTCGAACAAAAGCAGGAGATTCTTAATTTTAGCTTCTTTCTTTTCATAAGGGACATGGTAAATGCCTGCAACAAAATCCAGGAACTCCTTTCCGGTAAGCTTTTCGTAAATATAAGGCCGGTCGGGAATATAGCCGATGATTTTTTTGACTTCAAGGGGCTCCTTGGAAATATCAAACCCGCCGATAGAAATCTTTCCGGAGTTTATCTTAAGAAGCCCGGTCATCATCTTGAGTGTGGTAGTCTTTCCCGCTCCATTTGGCCCCAGAAACCCGAAGATCTCCCCCTTCTTAATCTCCAGATTAATATCGTCCACGGCAGTAAATTTTCCGTATTTTTTTGAAACACCCTGAATGCTAATCATACACATTTCTCCTCAATATTGAAGCACTAAGTAAAATACCTGCCACCACTTTTTAATCTTTACTCTTGTTGTTTTCTTCTGTTCACTTATCCTGCGAAGCAGCCCGCCTCAGGAGGGTTGTTACCTTACTTGCCTTTGTGGCAAGCTCATGCTGTGCTTTCGTTTCCGAAAAAATATGCGAGCGGCTACCGTCGTTATTCAGCACAAAGAAAAGCATATTATTCTCGGCCGGAAACACCGCGGCTTTTAATGCAGCCATACCGGGGCTGCAAATAGGCCCGGGCGGCAAGCCGTAATGCAAATAAGTATTGTATGGCGATTCTATAAGCAGGTCTTTGCCTGAAAGACGGTTCTTTTGCACTTCCTTTTCCCCGTAGGCATATACTACGGTTGCGCAGGACTCCAATTTCATATTTCTCCTAAGCCGGTTGACAAAAACTCCGGCAATAAGAGGCCGGTCAAAATCGATTTCGGCTTCTCTTTCTACCAGCGAGGCCAACTTTACTATCTCGTTCAAACTTTTCTTTTTTCCGGTAATAACCGTCTCCAGCCCGCTTTTTTTCCAGTTAACAAGGAACTCATGGGTCATCATCAATATTATCTCTTCCTCGGTCATTCCGCGGGTTATAAAATAGGTGCTGGGAAACAGGTAGCCCTCAAGGCTGGGAGCATCAATCCCGGTTTTTTTTATAAATTCTTTATCCGCGCAAAGTCTCATTATTAATATTTCGCAAGCCAGTCCTTTATTAGAAAGAAGTTTGGCTATCTGTCTTGCTGTATACCCTTCCGGCACTAATACGGCGTGTGAGCCGACCTTCCCGCTTTTCAAAAATGAGGCCACCGTCCAGGGAAACATCGAAGGGGAAAATTCATACTCTCCGGCTTTTAAAGAACCGCCGCGGAGACAGAGAATAATACGAAAAGCAAGTTTTGATCTTATCACCCCTTCTTTTTTTAGAATTGAAGTTATTTTTGAAGCCCCGGCCCCTTTGGGAACAACAACATATTTTGTTTCAGAACTGAAACCCTTCGGTAGAAAAAGCAGAATAACTATAATCAGAATAACCGTAATTATCAGGTACTCGGTCTTTAAAAGGGAGACCATTGCCCTGATATCTTTAATTGTATATTTTTTATAGTTACTCATTCACTGCTCCCCTTCCGTTGTTTTTCCCTTTCAGCCTCAACATAACTCTGCAGGATGATACAGGCCGCCATTTTGTCTATGACCTCTTTGCGTTTTTTTCTGCTCACATCCGCCTTAAGCAAAATATCTTTTGCTTCGGAAGTTGAAAACCTTTCATCCCAGGTCTCTACCGGGATTTTTATCTCTTTTTTCAGTTTTTCTATCCACACCTGCACCTGCTTGGCCTTGAAAGCCACCTCATCCTTCAGATTGTAAGGCATCCCCACAATAAGTTTCTCGACATTGCCGTATTCGGCTATTATTTTATTTATTTCTTTAAAGCCCACGGCGGTCGGAATAACTTTTAAAGGGTGGGCTGAACCGGTCAACTCGTCGGTAATAGCCACGCCTATTCTTTTGTCCCCGTAATCAATGCCCAGTATGCTCATAGCCTGCCTGACCGTAGTATGGAGATGGCAAGAATGAAGCCCATTATCGCCGCTATAAAAAATCCCAGAAATCCGAAAAGCGGCATATCAAAAAGCTTCGGCCCCACCCCGGTATAGACTATTATTGAAGAACCCACGATCAACGCGCCTATAATAAACGCGGAAGCCAACCGGTTCGTCGCTTTATCCATCTCATTGATAAGCGGCTCCAGCCCGACATGCACAAACTCTATTTCCAGTTCGCCTCTTTTCACCTTTTTAAAAATATCCCCGATGTCTTTGGGTAAACTTTTAAAAAAGTTAAACAAAGAAAACGCCCCTTTCTTTGCGTCCTTCAGCAGCTGCTTCGGTTCGGTGCTTTCTTTGATGAATAAAAGCGCATGAGGTTCAGCCGCTTTTACAAAATTAAAGTCCGGATCCAGTTCCCGAATCACGCTCTCTACCGTAAAGAGGACTTTCCCTAATAATACAAAATCCTTGTTGAGTTTAAAATTATATTTTCTGCCGAGTTCTGAGAGCTCATAGATAACATTACCCATATTTATTTTATCCAGCGGGAACCGGCGGTAGCGCTCCATCATAACAATGGCTTCCTTTTCAAATTCCGCGTTCTCTTCTTCCTCGGAAACAATTCCGAGCAGGCGGTAGTCCTCGACATCTATTTCCAGGTCATTTTCCATAAAGGAGAGAACAAGAAAAGCGAATTTTTTTATATTTTCACTGCTTAGTTTACCGGCCATTCCAAAATCAATCAGACCGACAGCATTATTCTTCATTATAAGAATATTTCCGGGATGCGGGTCCGCGTGAAAGAACCCTTTTTTAAATACCATAACATAATAAGCGTCGATGAGGCGTTTTGCTATCTTATGTTTTTTCTCTGCCGAAATGCGGCCTAGTGTGGTGATTTTTACCCCGTCGAGATATTCCATAATCATTACCTTTTCGCCGGAATGCTCAAAGTAAACTCTTGGAATATGCACCGGGCTCCTGCCCTTAAAAAAACTCCCTATCTTATCCGCATGCGCCATCTCATAGGTAAAATCAAGTTCCCGTTTTATTGCCGCTGAAAATTCCTCGACTATGCCCACCGGATTATAAACACGGTACTCCGGCAGGTGTTTTTCCACAAGTTTTGCCAGATAGAGCAGGATATCAATATCTCTTTTTATATCTTCTTTAATATCCGGCCGCTGGACTTTTACAATAACTTTGGCTCCGCCGGTTTTAAGCACTGCGTAATGCACCTGGGACATAGAGGCCGAAGCGCAGGGCACTTCCTCAAATTCAGAGAAGATATCCTTTAAGTCCGCCCCCGTCTCCGCTTCAACTATCTCCTTTGCTTTTTCAAAAGGAAAAGGTTTTACGGCATCCTGCAGTTTTGAGAGTTCTTCGATAAAATGCCGGGGCAGGAGGTCGGCGCGAAGCGATAATATCTGGCCGAATTTAATAAAAGTCGGACCCAGTTCTTCACAGACAAACCGTATTTTTCTGGCGGCGTCATATTCGTCAATCTGTCTTATATCCTTTTGTTTGACAACCCGCTTTCTTAAAGGTACATGCTTGGAGAGTTTAATCCGGTGCACAATATATTCAAAACCGTACTTGGCCAGCACATTAACTATCTCGCGCAGCCGCTTTAAATTCTTATATGTCCTGCCCATATTAATTATATTCATTTGTTCCGGTTATTTTTATCCCCGCTTTACGAAACATCATTAAATGGGTAGTTACCTGTTTGTTGGCGAAATCCATAAATTTTATTGCGCTAGCAACTACGGCATATGCGTGAATTAGTATTTCTATTTACCTTTCTTGACTTTTTTCTTCAATTTTGAT
>CAIYPD010000099.1 GCA_903928075.1 Candidatus Firestoneibacteriota bacterium | reverse complement strand
GGCTGGGCTAATTTGTAGGAAGAGATTATTGGAAAATAGACAATAGAGAATAGGCCGCTAACGCTTCATTAAAAATTCAGGAAAGAATTTTTAATGCGCCCAGGAGGAGTTGAACCTCCAGCCTTTTGATTCGTAGTCAAACGATCTATCCAGTTGATCTATGGGCGCATCTTCATTACATTCGATGCTTTTATTATTAAACAGTTGCTTCGAGCCAAAGCTCAAGAAACTGCTTTTTCGCTTTGAAAGCGCTCGAAGTCAATTCGCAATTATGATTTGATGAAGCCAAATCATTTGCTCATTGATCTATGGGCGCAGATGGATTACTAATAACTGATTATTTATAGCTAATAAAATGCTAAGAACATTATAGCATAATGAGTTATTAAGGTGAATGAATTTGTAGGGCTGTTTTAAAGCAGTCCGCCCGGCTGCAAATTAGGGAGACCATTAAAGTAGTTAAAAAAGAAACTATATTCTTTCTGTTTTTCTTTGAATTCGTCCTCCAAAACAGTTTTGGAGAGATCTCGACTAAAGGCGGACAATAAGAAATTAGAAATTAGCAATTACGATCCGATCGGCTCGGTTTTCGCAGGAGACACATATTGACAGCTTGACTATTGTATAGGCTTGATATATAATATCAGATATTAGATATCAAGGAGCATATATGGTGTACATTGAAAGGACATTGAAGAATACCGTAAGAAAAGCTGTTAAAACATTTCCCGCGGTCATAATAACCGGCCCTAGGCAGTCCGGGAAGACGACATTCTTGAAACATGAATTTAAGGAAACACATAGATTTATTTCGCTTGAAGATCCTGATATACGAGTAAGAGCAAAAGAAGATCCCAAAGGTTTTCTTGATATCTATAAACCGCCTTTAATAATTGACGAAATCCAGTATGTTCCCGAGCTTTTAAGCTATATAAAAACACGCATTGATGAAGATAGAAAACCGGGAATGTGGCTGTTTACCGGTTCTCAGAGTTTTGTACTTATGCAAAATGTAAGTCAGTCTCTTGCGGGGAGAATAGCTGTTCTTGAATTGCTTCCATTAAGCCTTGCTGAAATTACCGGAAACGGGAAAGACAGTATTACTCCTGATGAACTATTAAGCAAGAATGAGCCTTCAGGGAAACATAAAGCTAACCCTTTAAATCTTGCCTCATGGATACTGAAAGGTGCTTACCCGGAGCCGGTTGTAAACAAACAGGTAGACAGAAAACTTTGGTGTTCCTCATATATTGCCACCTATCTTGAACGTGATATAAGACAAATAATAAATGTGGAGGACCTTGATACTTTCAATAAATTCTTGCATGCCTGCGCCATACGAACAGGTCAGTTATTTAATCAGGCGAATATAGCGAATGAAATAGGCGTAAGTATTCCGACTATAAAAAGATGGGTCTCGGTATTGCAGGCAAGCTATCAGGTGTATTTTTTAAAACCGTATTATTCGAATATCGGAAAGCGCCTTAAAAAAAGTCCAAAAATATATTTTTCTGATACTTCTTTGGCAACTTATCTTATGGGAATACACAATGAGGAAACTCTGTTAAACAGCCATAATTGGGGGAATATTTTTGAAACCGCTGTCATTATCGATTGGGTTAAAAGGTTCACAAATCACGGATTGCCTCCGGATATATACTATTTACAGACCGAAGATGGCTCTGAAATAGACCTTGTTATTGAAGAAAAGCAGAAGCTAAACCTTTTTGAAATAAAGGCTGCCTCCACTCTAACGCCAAAGCATGCTTTAAGCTTAAAATTAATGGGTGCTTACCTTAAAAATAAAAGGGGTAAAACTGCTATAATATCTACAATAAAAGAAATTGAACCTGTATCGGAAAACATAGTAGGTTTACCTTGGTTTGATTATTTATCGCAGTAATAGGGGGATATATTATTAACATATGAGGATAAAAGATGGCAAAAGAGAAGATTAAGAAGAGTACGGGGAAAGCGGGAACTCAGCTTTTAGTTGATGCGGCGGAAATTGGCGGGGCGGCGGAATTCTGGCGGCATGGTCTGGGGCAGGGTGGGCTTTCTGATGAAGCCTGGATGATTGGTGATCACATTTCACCGCTTAAGAACCTTAAGCTTAAATATATTAGATTATTTGTGCAGGAGTATTACGATGTCTATCCGGCGCATAAGACTTATAATTGGAAAAAACTTGATGCGGTAGTTGACAGCATCATTAAGACCGGGGCCAGGCCGCTTATGTGTATTTGTATTAAGCCTGCGGTGCTTTATCCCGTTGTTGATCAGACGGTCGTTAACCCGGTTAATTATAAAGAGTGGGATGAGCTTATATACAAAATGGTCCGGCATTATAACTTTGAAAGGAAAGACGGCATAGTTTACTGGGAAGTTTTCAATGAACCGAATATCGGTGAATCAGGCGGCTGTCCCGGGCTTTTTTCTCCTGAGGATTATTGTCTTTATTATGATCATACCGTTAAAGCCATGCTCCGGGCTGATTCTTCGGTAAAGGTCGGCGGTCCGGCGCTTGCCGGTTGGAAAAGCAATATTGAACTGCCCTGGCTTACTTACTGTCATAAACACAATCTCCCGGTTGATTTTGTCTCCTGGCATTTTTATGCGGATGATCCGGCTACCCCGAAAATGGGCGCGGATTATTTCAGGGAATTACTCAAAAGATTTCCTTCTCTAAAGCCGGAATTTATGATCGGAGAGTGGAATATCGGGCTTAATTGGAAGAGGAAGGACGAGGAATTTCAGGTTTGCTATATTCCGGAAGCCATAAAAAATATGCTTGAAGCCGGAGTGGATTATTCGTTTTATTATCAGATCCGCGACTGCCATGTTCCCGAAGAACCGTTTAAAAAAATCATGTCCAAAGACGGGGCCCGGTTCATGATAAATTACTGGAATGAGATGCCGCAGCGTTTCGGGTTGTTTGATTTTCAGGGCATCATAAAACCGGCCTATTTTATGTTTAAACTGCTGAGTAAACTGACAGGCAAATTTATAAAGGTCGACTCAGGTTCGGAAACGGTAAAAGCTTTTGCGGTCTACAATTCAGAGATGAAACTTTTTCATGTGCTTGTTTGGAATTTTAAAGAAAATCCGCCGCCGGTGCAAAAAGTTAGTTTCAAGATAAAGAATATGGAAAAGCGGACCTGGAATTACAAGCGGTACTCGCTTGAAGTAAAAATAAAGGGTAATCTGGAAAACGACCGCCTGCTCCTGACTAACGAAGCTGAGGGTGTTATCTCGGAAATCAGTGATTCTTTTACGCTGGCGCCTTATGGGATTACATTTATAACTCTGGTATGCACCGGGTATGCCCCGGAGTAGAGAATGAGAATACAAGAAAACAACCCTCCTGAGGCGGGCTGCTTCGCAGGATAAGAGGGCATGAAAATAAATAGGCTTTCCTTATACCAAAGCAAAGACAGGCTTTCCTTTTACCTTGTACCGGGGTAGAGCAATAGAGCAATGGAACAATAGATAATAGATAGAAGAAAAACAAGATGAATTATGAGAAGTTGAGCATAGCGAAATCCGCCAACGATTTTTGGCGGAGAAGCTGTTGAAAAGGAGTTTTAATGGGCTGGCTGTATGTTTTGTTTATAGCGCTGAGTTTCGGACTGCTCGCATTTTTTTCAAGGCTTGGTACCGGAAAAGGCGGAAAACCCGAAGGAATAACTCTGGTAATTAACGCTTCCGCAGCTCTTCTCACACTTTTTGTCTGGCTTGTGCAGGGTGACTTTGTCTTTTCAAAGGAACTGCTGCTCTACGGATTCTTAAGCGGTCTTCTGGGTGTCGTTGGTTATATCTATTTTCTGCATGCTTTAAAGCTGGGGCATTACGGCTTTACTCTTGCTTTTGTTTCGGCAAGTTTTCTGGTTCCTGTGTTGTTTTCTGTAATAATATGGCATGAAAAACTTATGCCGGAAGGAACCCTGCTGCTTGTTGTCTCAACCATCTTGATAGCGCTTCCGGAAGAGAAGGAAAGCAACGCTAAAAAAACAATAAGAAGTAAATGGATAATAATTGTGATTCTGGCTTTCCTCTTTAACGGGTTTTGTCAATTGGTACAGGCGTATTCTTCTTTCTTTCAAAAAGCAGATACCTTTAAATTCCTCTTCTTGAATTATGCAATCGGCACACTGATTTGTCTGGGTCTGGTTCTCAAAAAAAAGGAATTTACTCTTGTAGAAATGAAGTATGGTTTTTTAGGCGGTCTGGCCAGTGCCGGCGGTATTACTTTCACTATTTATGCGTGCAGGCTGCTGCCGAAAAACATTGTTTATTCGGTTTATTCTGCTATCTATATGCTTGCCGGCGCGGTAATTTCTTTTATGTTCTTTAAGGAAAAGCTTACAAAAGCGGGCTTGCTGGGTGTAGTTTTCGGGATAGCAGGAATTATTCTGGTCAGCCTTAAATTAACCTTATTTTAGAAGCGGACGGCTAAAATGGAAAGCAAACGAAGCGGCTTTGAAATAAAAAGATTCAATAAGGAGACCGAAGAGAATGCCTTATTTGTAATTAATTCCTATATCTCCGGTTGGCCTTATTCCAGAAAAATTGACAATGAATTACTCTCCTACTGGAAAACCCTGGAAGCAAGCTGCTGCCCGGATAATATGCTTATTGGCTATCAGGACAAAATACCCCTGGCTTTTTTACACGGCGAAGATAAAAAGGACGAGTTCGCTATTCATCTCCTGGCGCTTCTTCCGGGCGCAGCAGCCGCAGGCGAAAGGCTGCTTGCTGAAGCAGAAAAAAAAGCAAAAATCAAAAAGGCTAAAATTATTCGAAGCCCTTACGCAATTACCGGAGATGTTTACGGCGGCTATATTTTGGGAAGAGAGCCCTATACCCCGCATTGGGCGGTGGATTCGGTGGAAGCTTATGTAAGAGCGGGTTTTAAAATTGCGCATCCCGCTTTAATTTTAATATATAATTCAGTGGAAAATATTGAAATGGGGAAAACTGCTCCGGATTACAAAATAGAGGAAGCCGGGGCTGCTTTGGAGTTTAAGGCAGAAACCTTCCGGTATGTGGCTTTTTTTGAGGGGCAGGAAGTTGCTACCTGCTCGGCGCGGCTTTACCCCGAAATTAAAACAGCCGGCGGCGGCCCTACCGGGCAGATTGGCTTTGTGGGTACAAATGAAGCCCACCGGGGGAAAGGACTTGCCCGCTCTTTGACTAAACTCAGCTTAACCAGACTTAAGAAAATGGGAGCGGAAGAAGTGTTAATAGCCACCGGTTTGGAAAATTACCCGGCACTAAGAGCCTACGAGAAATGCGGTTTTAAAAGAAGATATAATATCAACGAGTGGTCCAAGGAGCTGCGGCAGGAAAAATAAAAGGAGAGCAAAATGTCGAAAATACTTAAATTTCCTAAAGATTTTAAGTGGGGTGTGGCGACCGCTTCGTACCAGATTGAAGGCGCCTGGAAAAAGGACGGGAAGGGAGAATCAATCTGGGACCGGTTTTCCCATACCAAAGGGAAAATAAGAGACGGGCATACGGGTGATATTGCGTGCGACAGCTACCACAGATTTAAGGAAGATGTTAAGGTGATGAAGAGCCTCGGTATAAAACAATACAGGTTTTCCATCTCCTGGCCCCGCATACTGCCAAACGGTAAGGGCCGGGTGAATGAAAAAGGCGTCACTTATTATCACCGGCTTATAGATGAACTTTTAAAGAATGGAATTACACCGTATATTACGATGTTTCACTGGGATTTGCCGCAAAAACTCGAAGACGAAGGCGGCTTTAGGGTAAAAAGTACTTCTTATGCCTTTGCGGAATACGCAAAAGTTCTGGCAAAAAGATATTCAGACAAAGCGGTTAACTGGATAACTTTAAATGAGCCGCTGGCTACCGCCTATGCGGGCTATAAACTCGGAATGCATGCGCCCGGCGCAAAAGTAAGCGAAAAGACCTTGAACCAGGTTATTCATAATTTGCTCCTTTCGCACGGTTTGGGTGTTTTGGCGCTTGGGGCCTACGGCAAGCAGGACTGTAACGCGGGTATTTCCATGAATCCGTTTGTCAGAATGCCGGCAACTGCCGGGAGTAAGGATTACGCGGCGGCGAAGGAAAGTTGGTACAGCGGGAAGAACGAGCTTTTAAGAAGGAGTAATGAGCCGCCAAAAATGAACTGGACCAACGGCTGGTGGTTTGACCCTCTTTATCTCGGAAAATATCCGGCGGGGCAATGGCAGGAAAAGAAAAAAGATGTGCCGGTGATTACGGCCGAAGAAATGAAAATAATTTCGACACCTACAGATTTCCTGGGCTTGAATATTTATAGCGGGATGAACATTAAAGAGGGGAAAAAAGGGCCGGAAATTGTGGCCTTTAAAGAAAATGCGCCCAGGATGTCCTCCGGCGGCTATATTACCCCTGAAGCACTTTACTACGGCGTTCGCATTCCGGCTGAACGCTACGGTATAAAAAATGTAATAGTCACAGAAAACGGGTCTTCCTGTAACGATGTGCTCCTGCATAACGGGAAAGTTAACGACCTCGCCCGGGTGGATTTCTTTAAGAAATATCTGGCTTCACTGCATAAAGTTTTCAAACACAAAATCGGCTTGCAGGGGTATTTTATCTGGACTCTGCTGGATAATTTTGAATGGTCCGCCGGTTATACAGAAAGATTCGGTATTTGTTACACGGATTTTCCTTCTTTAAGAAGGATTCCAAAAGCGAGTGCGTATTTCTACAAGGAAGTTATAAAAAATAACGGGCTCCGCCTTGAAAACATGAAATAATAGACTAGGGGCCTGCAAATTCGAAATGGCGGTTTGTTTGGTTCTATATCTAAACTTGCGAAAACCCTGCTAATATGATATAAGAATACAAAAGTTTTCAGCCGGTTTTTACATAATTTTTATAATTTTTAGGGAGGATTATTATCATGGCATCGCTTGAACAGTATTTGAACAGTACGGAAAAAGGGAAATCGCTTTTTGAAGGGGAGATAAGAAAGCTTAAGACCCCGGTTTGCAAGGTTTTCTTAAAAGCCGGGAAAATTACGCCTGTGGATTTCAAGGCCTCCGGGCTGGCCGTAAAATCTAAGGATGCCCTTAAAGTAAAAGAGAAATTTCCGCATCTAATAGTAAAAAACGGGGATAAGATACTTATTGCAGCCGCAAAAAAGACAAAAGAGAAGATTAAAAATAAGAGAGTTGCTGTCTTGTTTTCCGGCGGGCCGGCGGCCGGCGGGCACAATGTTGTTGCAGGTATATTTGATATACTCGGCGCAGACAACACGCTTTTTGGTATTAAAGCCGGGCCCAAAGGACTTATAAAAGGCGACCTTTTTGAGATAAAACCGGAAGACATAAAACGGATAAAAAATACCGGCGGTTTTGACTACCTGGGTTCCGACCGGACCAAGATTAAGACCCCGGAGCAGTTTGAAGCGGTAAAGAAAACCTGCCGTGATAATAAACTGGATGCACTTGTGGTGGTCGGCGGGGATGATTCCAATACCAATGCGGCTTTTCTTGCCGAATACCTGGCCGAACATATCAAGGAAGACGGCAGCGGGGTGCAGGTGCTCGGGGTACCCAAGACTATTGACGGCGATTTGCAGATAGGCAAGAATCTTCCCATATCTTTTGGTTTTGATACAGCTACGAAAGTTTTTGCGGAGATGGTCGGCAATATCCTTCAAGATACGCCTTCCTCCAGAAAATACTGGCATTTCATAAAACTCATGGGCCGCGCTGCCAGTCATGTGGCGCTTGAAGTCGCGCTTCAGACAAAACCCGCAGTGGCGCTTATTTCCGAAGAAATTGCAGAAAAAAATATGTCGCTTAATCAGATAATTGAAAACATAGCACGCGTGGTAATTGAAAGAGCCAGGAACGGAAAAAATTACGGGGTCGTGGTAGTGCCGGAAGGGATTATTGAATTTATTCCGGAAATGACCAAGATGTTAAAAGAATTAAATAAAGCTGTTGCAGAACACGAAAATGAACTCGAGAATAAAGACCTTGCGGAAAAAAGAGATATCCTTTCCAGCGCGCTGGCGGCCGACAATATGACGCTCTTTTCGTCATTGCCCGAATATATTCAGGAGATGATGCTCTTTGATCGTGACGCGCACGGAAATCTTCAGGTCTCGCAGATTCCGACCGAGAGGCTCCTCATTGATATGGTAAAAAAACATATTAAAAAAGAAGCGCCGGAGGTAAAGTTTGCAACTCTTAATCATTTCTTCGGTTATGAAGGGCGCTGCGGGGTTCCGTCGCTCTTTGACGCTGCATATACCTATAACCTGGGTTTAGCTGCCGGTGCTCTGGCTTTGGCAGGGAAGACCGGCTATATGGCCTCCTTCACCGGCCTGAATCAAGGCGGAAAGATACTTGCAATCCCGCTGGCCGCACTTCTAAATGTCGAAGTAAGGCATGGGAAAGATGAAATGGTTATTGAAAAGGCGCTCGTGGAACTCGATTCACCGGCGTTTAAATACTTTATTAAAAACAGAGAAAGATGGGCAAAAGAAGATCTCTTTAATTCACCGGGTCCGAGACAACTCTGGGGGCCGTCAGCCAATCAGATGCCCATAACCGTTGCCCTAAACCAGGGATACAAAGGTCTGGAATTTAAGATATAGATGGATGCTTGGATGCTCAGAGGCTTAGAGGCTTGGCAAGAGCAGAAAGGGTAAGCAGAGCGGGTTTACCCGCCGAAGCCTCTGGCGCAGGTGGGAACTTAAATGGTACAATAAAGGTCTAAGTAAGAAAGGTACAAGGCACAAAGTACAAAGTAAAAGCAAAACAATAAGAACAGAAAGATTGAGTTTATCCGCCTGAAGCGGACAATTTTGAGCGAAGTAGCGAAATCCGCCAATGCTTTGGGGCGGAAGTAATTATGAAGGGGGTTTTATGAATAAACTTATTACGGTTATGCTGGCGCTTTGCTTTTCGCTGGTTATGTTTGCGCAGGAGAAACCTGAGGAATATTTTAAGAAGGGAATTGCCTTTTCCAATGAAGGCAGGTATGAAGAAGCAATTGAATTCATGAAAAAAGCAATTGAGCTTAAACCAAAATATGCGGAGTCTCACCTGCACCTTGGAGTGGTCTATGCCAACAAGAAGCAGTATGATGAGTCGATAAAAGAAATTGAAAAAGCCGTGGCCGATAAACCCGAGAGCATTACTGCTCACTGGCTCCTGGCCATGCTTTATGATAAGAAGCAAATGAAGGAAAAGGCGCTGGCAGAATGGCAGAAGGTTCTTAATCTTAATCCGAAAGACGAGATGAAAGAATTAGCAAAAAAACACATGGAAAGGCTGAAAAAATAAAATAATTCTGCGAGCCGTTTTTTTAGGCGAGACAGTCCCCTCCAAACAGACTGGCGGGCACGGCACCGGGCTTAGGGCAGAGATGAAATCGTTTAACCAGGAGAGTTTATGAAAAGATCGTTATTTTTACTGGCACTCGCGGCAATGTTTCTGGGAGGCTGTTCTTCTGCCAGGTTTTCTATCAGCAAGGAATATAATTTTTCCGGCATAAAGCGTATCGCGGTGACTGGTTTTTCCAGTCATCTTGACTACCGTAATTCCGGCGAAGCGGTTGCCGATGAGTTTCTTACCCAGCTTATGGGCAAGGGTTTTAAAGTAATAGAAAGAAATAAGATAAATGCCATACTTGGCGAGCAGCAGTTAGCCTCTTCAGGTAAGCTTGATCCGGAGACTATCAAAAGAGCGGGAAAACTCCTTGGCGTGGATGTCATTCTCACCGGGTCAGTGGTTAAGTATGTAGAAGATAGAAAGACACTGGTCTACTTTACGGATAAGGATGGGAACACCACCTCTCAGTCCCAGCTCCAGCAGGCGGAAATAAGTATCAGTGCCCGGCTCTTTGATGTGGAAAGCGGGGAAGTCGTCTGGTCCGGCAGCGATAGAGACAGCGGTTTTGAGATCGGAGATGCCATCTACAGCGCTGTTTATAGCCTGGTCTCTTCCATTAAGAATGATGCTTCAAAAAAATGAAAATTTTATGCAGGAGGCCCTTAAGGAAGCAAAAAAGGGCTTCAGGAAGAATGAAGTCCCCGTCGGTGCGGTAATTGTTAAGGACGGCCGGATAATCGCCCGTGCCCACAGTAAAGTCAGGACTTTAAAAGATCCTACAGCTCACGCCGAAATTCTTGTAATCCAAAAAGCCTCAAAAAAATTAAGAAACGAACGCCTGAATGGCTGCGTTCTCTATGTCACTATTGAGCCCTGTGCTATGTGCGCAGGCGCGCTTGTCCTCGCCCGTGTAGAAAAAATTGTATACGGCGCCTCTGAGCCAAAAACCGGCGGCATAAAGAGCGTTTTTAAGATTCCAACAAGTAAAAAGCTTAATCACAGAATAGAAATAGAGGCAGGTGTCTTAGAACAACAGTCTGCCGCATTAATGAAAGCATTCTTTAAAAAAAGACGCTAACTCTACTTTTAAACCCTTGTACTACAATGCGTATCCTTCCCATGTGTTTATATCTACTGGAAAAACACCTATTATGTGTTATAATATTAATAAATAAAATATAATAACTAAGATCAAAATTCTAAGCACTAAAAGTATATGTACAACGCTTTTGTTTAGAATTTAGTGCTTTGATCTTAGGATTTGTTTTAAAGTAGTTTTAAAAGATAAAATAGTTGAAAATAGACAATAGAAAATAGAGCAAGCCTTTTCAAGGCTGGGGGTGCATGGATTCGACGGGGGTATGGAAGCGAGGATTGCCTGCAGAGGTGCCGTCAACCTTCTTAAAACAGGCGGCAAAACACAATCGCTAACAACAACTTAGCGCTGGCAGCTTAAGCTGTCACGTTCCCCGGTCTTCGCCTGCGAGGCCGGCTGAACGCCATAAGCGGGCTGGCTATCCGTACTGTTCTCAAGGGTCCGGAGGCGAGAAAGTTCTTGAGATAACCGGACGGGTCTTTGTTTGCGAAAACCCGACAGGCGAAAAGTTCTAAATGCAGACTATGCAGGTAGTAATCGTCGTGAATGTACTTTCGGACGCGGGTTCGATTCCCGCCACCTCCACCAAAATTTGTTACCTCAAATTTTGGTAGAGCAATAGAGCAATCGAGAATAAGCCGCCCTAAGAAGCCAAGGCGTCTTGTTTTGATAGGAAGGGATATTATGTGTCTTCAGTAGCCTAAAAAAGGCTATGAAGACTCACAAAATATGAGAATAGATGCAAGCAAAAGCTCTATTGCGTTCTATTGTCTATTTTCAAATAGGTTTTTACGTTTCAAAAAGGAAAAAAATGCTTAAGACCAGGTCTTTGTTCGTAGTTGTGATTCTATCTTTGTTTTCGAGTTTCGCTTTTCCGGAAACTGCCGGTGAAATTATCAAAAGAGCAATTGAAAACAGTGTTAAAGTCCAGGAGAACATTAAAGATGTTAAAATAAATTCCTCTTCTGTTATGGAGATGCAGGGGCGCAAAATGACGGTTAATTCGACCATCAGTCAAAAGGATAAAAAAATAAGAATTGACGCGAGCTCTTCCCTGCCCGGGACCAAAGAAGAGATGGAAAGTGTAATGATCTATGACGGAAAGACTACCTGGATGATAACTCCAATGTCAGGCAAACAACAAACTGAAGGCAAGGCCATTGGCCTTAATACTATTACCGAAGAGGAAGAATGGTGGACTAAAGTAGGGTCTGATATCGAACTTAAAGGCGAAGAAAAAATAGGCGGCATAGATTGCTTTATTCTTGAAGCAAAAAATGCTGCAGAAGCAGGTAAATTCTGGATAGGAAAAAACAATCTGGCGCTTGTGAAAGCCACCGGCGAAGATGCGCAAAACGGGAAATTTGAGGTTATAAGTTCGGAGTTCAAAGATGTGGGTTTTGGCTGGACGATGGCGTATAAGACAGAGATGAAAACAGATAAAGGTGTCACCATGAGCAATTCCGTGAAAAGTATCGATGTAAACAAAGGATTAAAAGACGACATATTCGCAGCCGCGGATATTGATATTTCAAAATTAAAGATGCCCAAGCTTGAAGGCGGTAATGGGCTGGAACCGTAGACCGGGAAAACTTTAAAAATATAATTTAAAGGCAAGAACCTGTCCCGGAAGTTAGAAAAAGATCAGCGACCGAAAGGAGGTTGAAGAAATGAAAAAGAGTGCGGAAGCTCCGAAATTTAGCCGGAAAAACTTTATGATCTCTCCTAAGTTTCAGCTGAAGTATATCGTAATCATCCTTTTGACCATTTTTTCTGCCGGTATTATTATAGGCGGCGGAATCTACCTGACCCTGATGACCGTGGTAAATAAAAACATAACCGATTTGGCGAGTAGAAACAACTTCATGGCTATGATTTTCTCCGGGGTCAATAATTTTCTTCTGATAGCTCTGCCTCTGGTTCTCCTTGCTGTTGTTCTTATCAGCATCTATGTGACACACAAAATAGCCGGCCCCGAATACCGCATTAAAAGAGTCCTCGATTCTATGGGCTGGGGGGACTTTGCGGTCCCTGTGACGCTTAGAAAAGGCGATGAACTTCAACTGCTGGCGGATAAAATAAAAGAAGTAAATAGAAGTTTAAGTTTTATGATCAAGGAACAAAAGATAATGGTCAAAAAGCTCTACTCTAAACATGCTTCACTTTTAAAAGAAGTTAAAAAAGCCAAACCGAGCCGAATAAAACTGGCCTCACTCGCCGTGGATCTTTCCGAAACCTCAAGAAAGTTAAAGGAAGACTTTGAAAGTATAAAAATTCTGGATGTTTGAACCCTCGGGTATAGTTAACCGGGGTAGTGTCAAACAGGACATGAAAAAATGAAGAAATTTTAGCAAGGAATTATTTTCTGCTTTAACTTTTTTAATTATTAATCAGTCCACCAACGGTGAGATCTCGCCTTAGGGCGGACAATCAGTAAATTTGAGCGAAGTACGAAATCCGCCAACGCTTTGGGGCGGAAGTAATTAGTGTTAGGAGGAGTTCTGTGAGAAATTTTATGATCTGCTTATCTGCAATCACAGTTTTTGTTCTTTTGCAGGGCTGTGCTGCCACCCATCACCGCTCTGCCACAATAGTGGTTATTGATTATGATGAACGGTGCTGGCTTGACGGCCACTGGGTTTACCGTTTTCGTGAGGGAAATCATATTTTCTACCGGCGCTGGATCAATAACAGATGGGAAGAAGAAAGACGCGAAGCCGAGTACTGGGAAAGACAAAAATGGGAAAGGAAATTCCGTAGCGACCGCGACGACGGCCGCCGCTACGACCATGAAGAAAGGCGATAATTCAATTACTAATAAGCAATTTTGAGCGAAGTAGCGAAATCCGCCAACGCTTTGTGGCGGAAGCCACCTACGGGGAGATCTCGTCTGCCTAATGGCGAGACGGACCTTAAGGCGGACAATTCATTAGTATTCTGGAGCTAAAAAAATGGATGAAGATAGAGGAACAGCACTCTGGTTGGCACTTGGATCGTTGGCAGTTATCTTCATATTCATCCTGGCCATCTGGCTGGGCGGAACAGAATGGGTTTATGATATCTTTGCCTTCTTCACCAACTGATATAGAGCAAGGTAAAAAATTCACCGCTTGACCTATCCCGCTACAATAGTTTGTCTGCTTTTGATAATATCCCTGACTCTGGCGAATTCTGATCTGCATAGTCTTGCAAAATTGCTTACAAGATGGGATAATAGAGATAAATTAATTGCTTAGAGACTGTGTAACTTAGGAAACGATGAAAATTAAACTTGCGCATAATTTAATTGAGATATTTCCCGGAAGAAATGCTCCGACGGATTTGATTCAGATGAGAGTCTCAAACACCGAGCGGTTTGGTTCCGAGTTTTTAAGGAGAAACAAGAAACCGGCTTATTTTACCTGCATTCATATTGAAAATAAAAAAACAAATTTTACCGCAAAAGTTGATGATATCTTCCATTATAGATATAGGTTCGGAGGGGGAATCAGAAGCGCCTTTGAATTTAAAGTTCAAGGCCGGTATATCGCAACTTTCTGGCACGAAACCTCCCAGGACGATATGCAGCCCACCGATTGCAAAACCTTGGACGAAGCCTTTAAGTTATCCCAAAAATTATCCGAAGCCCTCTTTAAAAGCAATTTCAAAGAAATCCGGTAAAAAGGAGGGTTTCTATCTGTTGCAGCAGGCAAGAATGACTGCTCTACAAAGTTATAGCCAAGTAGTTTTCCCTCTGAAATTTTC
>CAIYPD010000098.1 GCA_903928075.1 Candidatus Firestoneibacteriota bacterium | reverse complement strand
ATTTTGAGCGAAGTAGCGAAATCCGCCAACGCTTTGTGGCGGAAGCAATCAGTAATCCGCAATTCCTTTCGAAGCGACCTTACCTTAGTGTTTCTTCTTGCTCTCTTGTTATCTTGCTCTCTTATCCTGCGAAGCAGCCCGCCTCAGGAGGGTTGTATTCTGTACTTTCCGCCCTCAGACTTCTGCCCTCTGTCTTCATTCTTCGGTCTCTCTTTCCGACCCTCTGCCCCTCCATCTGTCTTCCCTTTCCCCACTTTTCTCACTTTACTAACTTTACTCACAGTTTTGATGCTGAAAGTTTCTTAACTTTGCCGTTTTCCCATATATAAATGGGACGGCCTGTTTTTTTATGCTCTTTGATAACGCCGCGAACTGCAGCTTTCATTGCCTGCATGGCTTTTTGTGAAAACGAATCTCTTTCGTTATGTTTTTTCATGTATCTCCATTATGCCGGCGTAAAGGCTTTTATTAACAACATCAAGTTTTTCGTCAACTTTTTCAGCAATTAATCTTGGCGTAAAATTTGAATTATCAAACAACATCCACCTGTCAGCTAAAAGACTGTATATCTTTTTAAAATTCTCAATGGATCTGCTATACCTTCGAATTACATCCGCTTCAGGAACATTGTGACCGCCTTCCGCGACTCTCTCCTTAATACGAAACAAGGCTAATTTTGGATCCGGTATCCAAAGAAAAAAGATATTGACCCTGTAGCCCTTCAACTTTAATTGCTTTACAGTGGTTGCGTACAGCATTCCGGCCAAAGTTGTCTCAAAACCAAAATCAACAAAATCAGACGAATATTTCTTAATTTGTTCAAGAACCAGCTTTCCGGATTTTAAAGCAACCGTCTCAGGAGAAAACGGAGACAATCCTTTTGCAATCAAATCCGCATTAATAAAATTATCACATTTTACATATTCAGGAAGATATTTTGTGGCAAATGTTGTCTTCCCTGAACCATTAGGCCCCGCTATTATATAAACATTTTTCTTTTTCATTATTCATCCTACATGGTAGCCGCATCCCTTCAGGGTACGCCACGCACTACACTTTAAAGATACATTATGGTATGATTGCTTCGGAAAAACACTCGCAATGACAACTTTTTTAAAAACCCTGTCATCGCGAGCTGGCTTCACCTGCGAAGCGACCTTACCTTAGTGTTTCTCTAAATCTTTATTGCTTTACCTTATCTAAAGATACATTGTGGTATGATTGCTTCGGAAAAACACTCCCTCCCTCCTAACTTACCGGCGGGCACAGCGCAATGACAACTTTTTTAAAACCCTGTCATCGCGAATCCGGCAGTATCGGTGAAGCGATCTTACCTTAGTGTTTCTTTGCTCCCTTGCTCCCTTTGTTCACTTTCCCCACTTTCCTAACTGTACTTTCCGCCCTCAGACTTCTGCCCTCTGTCCTCAGTCCCTTACTTGCCAAGCCTCTAACCCTCTAACCCTCCAAGCATCCATCAGTCCTCTGTCTTCAGTCTTGTTCTCTTTTATTCTAACTTTGCTCCCTTTCCCCACTTTGTTCCCTTCCCTTTCTTATCTGAAAACCGTCGATGCTGCGGCTATATTATAGAATATTTGCGAAGAATCCAGGAGAACCTTAAACCAATTGAAGTCGGCGGCTACTTCTGCCGGGACTACTATTGTGTCGCCTCTTTCCACCTCTCTTCCCCAGGCGTTATTCTTTTCGACTTCGCCGCTGGCTCTCAGGAGATAGATTTGACCCCGGGCGGCGTCTTTTGTCGTTCCGCCGACCTTATCAAGGTAAAAGGTTATATCTTTACTCGGTTCAAAGATAACACTGGAAGAGTTATAGACACTTCCTATTATATTCACCGAAGCGGGATTTTGCGGGATAAAAAGCGTATCCCCGTCTTCCAGGATTAAATCGTATTTGCTGTCCTTAAAGGTCTTCATTTCCTCAATCTTTATTATAAGCCTGCCCGGGACTTCGACTGACGCAAAGATCGTCGCCAATTGCTGTTTACTTTCTATTTCGTCTGCCTGGCGTTTAATCTCAGCGGAGGTATTTAAAGCCATCGCGGCCTTCGTCCTTTCCGAATAGAGCTGGGTCTGCAGGCGGTCATGATAATTTGACATTGCTTTTTGCTGGGCTTTTCTTGCCGATTCCCGCGTAAAAATGGCGCCCGGCAGGTAGGCCTTATCCGAAAAACCTCCCGCTCTTTCAATTATGGAGGAAAGTTTTTCTTCATAATCGGCAACATAAGCTCCGGGATATTTTACCTCCCCGGTTAAACTTATGTTTTTCTTTCTAATCCAGCTCACATCTTCCCTGATAAATAAATGGTCTTCGCCTTCCAGCAGGATATCCGCAGCAGAGTTTTTTTCCACAAGTATTTTCCTTAGATCAATTCTCCTGATTTCCGGCTGTTTGCCGACGACCATATGATAAAGCTCTGCATTGTCCAAAAGGGCGGTCGGTTTTAAGCCGCCGGCCTTGAAGATTAAATCCGTTACTTTCATGTTAGCCGTAAGCTCTTCAACGCCTTCCTTATTCACGGCGCCGCTTATCCGGACTTTTTGGACAGGAATCACATTGGAAACGGTGTAAACAATAACCTGGTCCCATTCCTGCAGAAGAAGATTTTCAGAGGCATCGCCTTTTAAGAGTCTGCCTATATCAAACGCTATTATTTCCTTTGTTTTCTCGTCCTTATACCTGCTTATCTCCGACCTGGTCAGGAAAGTGCCGGGCAGTATTCCGCGCGCTTTATCAAGCAGATCTTTTACTCTCATCTTGGGCGCAAGCTCATATTCCCCCGGCATATTGATATTGCCGCTTACTGAAACATAGCCGTACCTGGTTTTATTTATGGGAAAGATGGAGATCATATCCCCGTCATTTACCGTCATATCCTTGCCGCCGGTCAGCGCATCAAGATTTCTTATCTCAAAATCAAATACCGATTTTTTCTCATTATTTATTATTCTTTCTATCTGAAGCCTGTTTACATAACCGGAGGGCGTAAGGCCGCCTGCCATTTTTATGACCTGCGAAAGTTTGGTCTCGCCCAAAAGTTCATAAACCCGGGGCCTCTTAACACTGCCTCTCACGGCAACAACCGCGCCGATAGAGGGGACAAAGATGGTATCGCCCGACTGCAGGCGCGCATCCTGGCCTTTCTCGCCCGTAAGAAGGAAATCATAAAGGTCAATCGTCGAAATTGTTTTATTGTCCCGGATTAATTTTATTTTCCTGAAAGAGCCGACCTTGGTAGGCCCACCTGACTCATAGAGGCCGTGAAAAAGCGTCGAAAGAGAGCTGATGGTATAGCCGCCGGGTTTATAAACCTCGCCCAGCACAAAAGCCCTGATAGTTCTTAGTTTTCCCAGGGTAACATTTATGGAAAAATTCGAATAATTCTGTAATAAGGATTCTTTTATTATCTTTTCTGCTTCCGAGAACTTCAGGCCCCACAGAAAGACGGTCCCGGCTTTGGGCAGGGAGACTTTACCGTCCCTGTCAACAGTCAGACTGAAAGTATCCTGGACCAGCTTACCCCAGACATAGATAACAAAGGTATCGCCCGGGCCGATGAGATAATCAGACCCCACAGGGACATTGTCCACAGGCGCAAAAGTCGTCGAAGGCTGTTTGAAAATTTCATAGCCAAACTGCTTGATAAAACTCGTCTTGCTCTCATCAGGGAAGAGTTCCTCTATAAGCGAGGGTTTTTCAACATTTTCCTTTTTGTTTTCAATAACCGGGGTCACTAATGTGGCATCCCTGCTCTTATCGGCCGTTCCGGCTACTTTATCGGCTTCTTCCTTGCTGACAAGCCCGCTCTTTAAAATATCTTTCACCGCCCCCATATCCAGCCCTGCCGGAGGCATCTGCGAAAATGCAGTCCCCGCCAAACAAAGAATACCCGCGACTACTAAAAACCTTTTCAAAAACATAATACCTCCGATAAAATTTGGTAAAGCGATTGCACAGATTACATTGCTAATGGATTCCACTGATTCAAACAAAGAACGATTCTCCGCCTTTAGCGGAATTTCTTCAAAACAAAGTTTCTGAGGACTTTACCCGGTACAAATATATTAATTACCGAAAAACCCCCTGAAAAACTGTATATTATTATCATTTTTAGCATACTTTAGCCCTATTTGTCAATAAAATACAGGCAAAATCCCGAAATATGTATGTTTTTAACCTGAAAAAGCAGTGTAACATAGTGAAACAGCCTATTTTTCCTCCTGCCTATGCGACTTTACCTTACTTAAAGATACACTATGGTATGATTGCCGCGACGATAGTGCCGTCTTCCTCCCTAAAGCCTGGCGGACACGCGCAACGACAATTTTTTTTAAACCTCTGTCATCGCGAACTGGTTTCATCGGTGAAGCGATCTTACCTTAGTGTTTCTTATTGTTTTCTGTTTCGCTTTATAACGATACACTATGGTATGATTGCTTAGGAATCCGCCACTACCTCCTAACTTGCCGGCGGACACGCGCAATGACAGATTTTTTTAACCTCTTATCTCATCCCACAGGTCTTTCCATTCTTTGTTTACACTGTTAATAAGCCTTTCTTTCTTGGCCCTTGAACCGGCTTTTATTTGTTTTTCTCTGGTTATCGCCATATCAACATCATCAAAAGATTCAAAGTAAACAAGTTTCTTTACATTATATTTTTTTGTAAATCCATCGGCGAGGCCTTCCTTGTGTTCGTGAACTCTCCTAATAATATTATTTGTAAATCCGGTATAGAGAACCGAATTATCCCTGTTAGTCATTAAATAGACAAAATAGTATTTTGTCATCTCCACCCCTTGAAAGATACATTATGGTATGATTGCCGCGACGATAATGCCGTCTCGCAACGACAATATTTTTAAAAACCTGTCATCGCGAGTTGGCTTCATCGACGAAGCGACCTTACCTTAAAGTTTCACTAATAAGTTTTTTTATCAGCTATTAGAAATCAGTAATCCACAATTCCATTCGAAGCGATCTTACCTTGTTATTTCACTAAAAGTTTTCTGGATTTTATCTTTCAGTCCACCTACGGTGAGATCTCGCCATGAGGCGGACAATTCCAATCTCCACAGCCTTACCCTATTTAAAGATATAATATGGTATGATTGCCGCGACGATAAAGCCGTCTCGTAATGACAATGTTTTTAAACCTTTGTCATCGCGCCGCGCCCCCTCCAAAAAGCCTGGCGGACATGCGCAATGACACATTTTTTTTAGTGGGTCATGCTGTAGATTACCAGATTTGCCATAAACTGAAAGGATTGTTTTTTTACAAGATTAGACCAGGGTTGATTGGGCAGCCAACCGCAATGAATATCGGTAGAGGAGAGAAATATCATTATCCTGCCTTTGTCATCTGCCAGAGCCCAGCCGCCGGCTCCTTCCCCCTGCACATACGGCAGGCCTGCAGGCAAATCAAAATGACAGTGATAGATTTCATGATCAAAAGGCAGCATCTTTGCTTTCTTTCCGGGAAAGATTTTTTTCTCGACCAGATCTTTGAAAGAATGAAAAAAGAGACTATTTCTTTCTTTATAAACACAGTCGTCAATAAAGATAAAACCGCCCCTTTTGCAGTATTCCGCCATGTTATTGCACTCCAGCTCCGAAAAGTTTATAGGACCGTTGGAACTGATAAAGATAAGCGGGTATTTTTCTATTTCTTCCACTTTTTTAAAGGTCACTACGGCTATTTCCTTGTCTACTTTCATAGTCGTGTACCTTTCAAGAAAATCAAGCATATCTGTCATACCCTGGTCTTTTTTTGTTATCAATTTTATCTGGTCGCTGACCTTACTTTCATTGATTATGATATCGGCAACAGCAAAAGTGAACTTTTGCTGGGCAAAACAAATTCCGGCCAAAAATAATACCAAAACTGCTGTTTTTAATATTTTCATTCTCTCCCTCCTTTGTAAAACAACATTTTACTTTAATAATATACCATTATTTTTCAACTTTTGTATGACAAAAATACAACACAAAACAATTTCCCTCTCAAAGAGAAACCTCAAAAGGGCACTGTTGTAAATGCTTATTAAATAGGTAACGCTTTTTTCCTTTAAATTAATTTTCAGCTGTCATCTATGTAAAAGTTTGTCAAGACGCAACAATCCTACCAGGGCAAAAATAAATGCGTTTGCCAAAACTCCTTCCATAGCCAATTAGCAAGTT
>CAIYPD010000097.1 GCA_903928075.1 Candidatus Firestoneibacteriota bacterium | reverse complement strand
TCTTAGCCAATAAGGGAATACATACCAGTGACTTTACTCCTTCCATGTTTAACTGCTTAAACATCCTGTATTCACTCAGCTCAACATCCCGGACATCCTGGATTTGGAGAGTTTTTATTACCTGGGCTTCTGTAATCGTTAAGTTTCTTTCCTTATCTTCGTTCATTAATTTTGCCGAGACCCCGTATGAAACACAAAGCTCAATCTTGTCTTCCTGTCCTTCCTTATTCTTCAAAAGCCGCAGTGTACCGCCTTTAGCATCCATAATTTCGCAGATAGACTTGGAAATAAGGTTTAAAACATCGTCCAGCCGGGGCGTGGAAAGTATGACATTCCCGATATAGGAAATTGCCGATAGTTCGTTGATTATGGCCTTGCTCGATTCGTTAATTTTTGCCTTCTCGAAAATAATCGCAGCTTTCTGCGCAAGATTCTCATAATGCCGTAGTTCGGCTTCTCCCACATGTTCTTTGTAAAAAACTATACAGCCGAAGACTTCCTCAATTGATTTAAGAGCCAGCCCCACCTGTTTATTGGTCGAAAAAGTTTTTCCGGAAGAGAAAACATTGTCCAAAAGTTCTTTATTGTCATTTATCAACTGGGCTTCCTGTTTAAAATCAAGGCCGCAGGTCCCGGAAACAATATAATCATTTGTTTTTAAAGTGCGCATAAAAAGAATTGCACACTTTGATTTAGTTACAATCGCGAATTTGTTAACAAATATCTCCATCAGATCTTTACTGCTTAAAGATAAAAGCCCGAGCTCGGTAATGGCGTTTATCCCCAATATCTCCTCTTTATATGTTTTTTCTATATCTATATGATTGATGTTTTCGACCACAACAGAGGACTGAGAAGCCGTTAACTTAATATATTTTTTTTCTTCTTCGGTAAAAACTCTTGGTTTATCCAGGCTCAATACGGCCAGGACGCCTACCGCCTTTTCTTTTATGATTATCGGCATAAAAATTGCGGATTGCACGGAAATGGGGTTTGCCGGAGTTTTAATTTCAAGTAATTTGTTAGCATTAATATTTTGCCAAAATTCATTAAGGTCTATTATATTAAGATTTACGCGTTTGAACCATTTATTAAAAGCCTCGGTGCCGGAGGCGATAGTAACAATTTCACCGCCTTTGAAAATAATAACCCCGGTGGTGCAATTACCTAATATCTTTGCAAGTTCTATTGTGATGATGTTCAGGACATCGGCAGGTTTTTGGGAGGAATTTATCAACTCGCTGCTGCGATTTACAGCGTCATATTTTTTATATAGATTTTTAAATTGCTCCAGAAGATACTGAATTTCTCCCTTCAAGCGTATAAAAAGCCAGGAAGTGGAAAATATCAGCAGTAAAATAGAAATAAATAATAATAAGTCAATCATTACAGGCTTCAACGACTTCGGCCTCCAACTTACAGTTAAACATTGTTAGTTTATCAAACTCTTAACTTATTGTCAATAACTCATTAAATATGAGAGATATTCTTCCAAGAAGAGTATTCATATTTGTTTTTTTAACCGCTGAAACTGCCAGGGCTTCAGGAAAATCTACGGCCAACCGCTTTAATCTCTCCGGTGTTATAAGGTCAATTTTATTTAAAACCGTTATTAAAGGTTTTTTTAGTACATCTAAAGCCCTCAACTCATGATAGACGGCATCGATTTGAACATTGATATCGAGGCGGCTTGCGTCAAGCACCACTATTATCATATCCGCATATTCAATTTCCTCAAGGGTAGCCCGAAAAGAGGTTACTAACTCCGCAGGTAGATTACGAATAAATCCGACGGTATCTGTCAACAGAAGGTTTTGTCCTCCCTGCATATAAACTTTCCGTGTGGTCGGGTCTAAAGTTGAAAAAAGCTTGTTTTCAACCAATACATCTGATTTGGTAAGGCCATTTAGAAGAGTCGACTTTCCTGAATTGGTATAGCCGACTAAAGTAGCATTTAAAAACCCTTTCGATCTACGGCTCTCTCTTAATACTTTTCTGTGCTTTCTGACAATATCAAGCTTATCCTTTAAAAAATCGATGCGATTTCGGATACTTCGTTTATCGAGTTCAAGTTTCTTCTCTCCCGGCCCTCTCCTTGCTCCTATCCCTCCGCTAAACTGGGCCAAATCCACTCCATGTCCGGAAAGGCGCGGTAAAAAATATATCAACTGTGCCAGCTCGACCTGTAGTTTTCCTTCTGTGGTTCTTGCGTGTTTTGCAAATATATCAAGTATTAGAGTGCACCTGTCCACAATTCTTTTCCCGGTAATATCTTCAATATTCCGCTGTTGATTTGGTTTTAGATTGTTATTAAAGATAATCAGGTTTGTTTTAAGTTCTTCGCATTTTTCTTTTAATTCTAATAGTTTGCCCTGGCCTATAAAATATGTGGAATCAGGTATCTTCCTGTTTTGAATAATTGTTTCCAATATTCTAACGGAAGCCGTTGCCGCCAGCACCCGGGTTTCGTTAAAAGAATCCCTGCTCTCTCTTGAGATTCCCACGAGTATTCCATTTTCTATTGGCATTTTTTCTCCGTGAATTTTTTAATAGCTGTTATTAATAATAACTCATTATCATCTGTTACTTCAAGCCATTTAATCCTGGGCTCTTTTTTAAACCAGGTTACCTGTCGTTTCGCATAATGCCTGGTATCTGTTTTGATAGATGTAACAGCTGCTTCAAAACTTATAATATTCTTTAAATAGTCAACAAATTGACTGTACCCGAGCGCTTTTAAAGGGTGCAAGCCGAATCCATATTTTTCCGTTATTTTTTTCACCTCTTCAAGCAGTCCATCCTTGATCATTGAATCAACCCGGTCGTTGATTCTTTTGTAGAGGAGTTGTTTTTCAATATTTAGACCTAAAAAAATAAAATTCCCCATTTTAAAAGGTTCAGCTGTCTTCGCAGATTCCTTCCTGGTCTTACCTGTAAGTCTAAACAGCTCAAGAGCTCTTATTATCCTGAATTCATCGTTAAAATGTATCTTAGCCGCGGCTTCGGGATCTACTCCGGTTAAATCCATATAAAGCGCCGGCAAACCCTTTGCTGAAAGCTCCTTATAGAGTTCTTCCCTTTTTGTTTCCGAGTGATCCTCAATTTTTACCAAACCGTCAACAACAGCTTTGATATAGAGCCCCGAGCCTCCGACCAGTAAAGGCTGTTTTCCCCGGGATAATATGTCAAGAATAGCTTTTCTTGCCTTTTGGCTGTACTCATAGGCATTTAAAACCTTAAGCGGTGAAACTGAGCTTATTAAATGATGTTTTACCTCTTTTAACTGCTCTTTGGAGGGTTTTGCCGAACCGATATTAAATTCTCTATATATTTGCAGCGAATCTGCCGAGATAATTTCACAATCAGCTCTTTTAGCTATTTCAATTGCCAGAGAAGTTTTTCCGCTGGCAGTTGGCCCAACTAAGATCCAAAGACAGGCTTTTTCAAGTTCTTTTGAAATTTTTATCAAGTTCATCGAAGGTTATTTTTATCATCCCCGGCCGGCCATGAGGACAATAGGGCAGGTCGCATTTAATAAAGTCATTAATAAGAATTAACATCTGTTCGTAACCTAAAACATCCCCGGCTCGTACGGCCGAATGACAGGCGAGAGTCTTAATTAAAGTGTCTTGTTTGTCTTTGATGGAATGTGAGTTAGGTAGTTCATCTTCAAGTTGCTCAATAACACTTATCAGCACTTTTTCCGGACTCTTTAAATTCAAAAATATAGGCACACCGTTTATCATGAAAGACTCTTTGCCTATTATTTCTATTTCAAAGCCAAAATTACCCAGTTCTTTAAGATTTTCTTTGAGTATTAAAGAACCTTTGTTATTCAGATTAATACCGATAGGCAGCAATAACTGCTGGGAACCTTGAACTTTAGGATGTTTTTTCTTTAGTTCTTCGAACCGTATCTTTTCATGGGCAACATGCTGGTCTATAACATAAACAGCCTCTTTATCAACAGCTATAATATACATGTTTTTTGCCTGGTAAAGCGGTTTCAAGCGGTAGTTATCCTCATTTATGAGGCCTTCCTGAATAAAAGAAGCCCTTTTTTCAAAAGCTTCGCTTGAATTTAACGGGGGCAGACCCGAGAAAGATGTATATCCGCTGCTTCTTTCATTCTCAGAAGCAATATTTACGCCTATACCCGCGTTTATTTCAGGTACCGGCTTTTCCCTGACAAGGACTTCTTTTACCGCCCGCTCAGTTACCCCATGAATGAGTGTGCTGTTTGAGAATTTCACTTCGCGTTTTGTGGGATGAACATTTACATCAATTTTTTCCGGATCAACCGTGAGAAATATTACGGCCAGCGGAAACCTCCCCGACGGTATAAGATTCCCATAACCGGAAGAAATTGCATGATTTATAGTTTTGTCGCTCACAAGCCGCCCGTTTACAAAAGTGTAAATATAATTACGGCTGCTTTTCGCGTTTTGGGGTTTGGAAATAAAACCGTAAACAATAAGGCCCTGTTCCTCTCTTTTAATTTCCATAAATTCTGCTGCGCTCTCCGCGCCAAAGAGCTGATAAAGCCGTTCTTGAAGGCTTTTTACCGGACTTGCATTGAGTAGTTCCGCTCCGTCCGCTTCCAATTTAAATCCTACGGTATAATTATATATAGCAAGCTTGAAAACAATATCATTTATATGGCCGGTTTCGGTTTGCGGGCTTTTTAGAAATTTCAGACGGGCCGGAACATTATAAAAAAGCTCTTTAACGGTTATAGAAGTTCCTTTTGAGGCTTCCGCTTCCAGTATTTCTTTTAATTTCCCCTTTAGCGTAAGTTTGTAGGCTTCCGCGGAGTTTTTAAAACGGCTTATTATCTCAGTTTTTGAAACTGCTGAAATCGACGAGAGCGCTTCACCTCTAAAACCAAGCGTACTTATATTAAAAATATCCTCGAGTTGTTTAATCTTGCTTGTAGTATGCCGGTCGGCGCATATTTCAAGGTCGGATCTGTTCATCCCCTGCCCGTCGTCTTTTATCCTTATTAGTTTACTGCCTCCCTGTCTGATTTCCACGGAGATATTCTTTGCTTTTGCATCAAGAGAATTTTCCAGGAGTTCTTTTACCACAGAAGCCGGCCTTTCAATAACTTCTCCGGCCGAGATTTTCTTTACCAGTTCTTCGGGAAGAATATTTATCGTATTCATCTCACTTGGCTTCCGGCGGTCTTGATTTTATCCAGGAAGTGGCGGTTTCATAAGCATGCGCAAGTTTGAAAAGCTCACCCTCCATAAAAGGTTTCCCGATAAGTTGAATGCCTATAGGCAGTTTTTCCCGGGAAAATCCGCCCTGAATTGAAATCCCGGGTATCCCCGCCAGATTAACCGATATCGTGAAAATATCGGAAAGATACATCTGAATGGGATCAGCAAGTTTTTCCCCGATTTTAAACGCCGGAGTCGGCGCGGTCGGGGTGAGTATGCAGTCATAATCCTTAAACACTTTATCAAAATCGCGTTTTATTAGGGTCCGGACTTTCTGCGCTTTGAGATAATAAGCATCGTAATAACCGGCACTCAGTACATAGGTTCCGAGCATGATCCTTCTTTTTACCTCATCGCCAAAACCTTCGGCTCTTGTGCTTGTGTACATCTCATAGAGTGATTTTGCGTTCTTATTCCTATAGCCGTAATGTACCCCGTCATATCTTGCGAGATTTGAACTTGCTTCGGCCGTTGCAATTATGTAATAAGTCGCCAGACAGTATTCCGTGTGCGGCAGGCTGACTTCACCAAATTCAGCCCCGAGTTTTGTGTAAATGGCTATTGCTTCCTTGACTGCCTCGGAAACATCCAAAGAAAGCCCGCCTTTTCCCAGATACTCTTTCGGGAGGGCGATTTTCATACCTTTAACACTTTGATTTAGAAACCGGGAATAATCCGGCACTTCTGTTTTAATGGAAGTAGAATCTTTGGGGTCATAACCCGCAATAACATTCAGCAAGGCTGCCGCATCTTCAATATTACGCGAAAAAGGGCCTATCTGGTCAAGCGAAGAAGCAAAGGCCACAAGACCGTATCTGGAAACCCGCCCATAGGTCGGTTTTAACCCTACCGTGCCACAGCAGGAGGCAGGCTGCCGGATTGACCCGCCCGTATCAGAGCCGAGTGAGACCGGCGCCATTCTTGAAGCAACCGCAACCGCCGACCCGCCTGACGAGCCGCCCGGGATCCGTTCCCTGTTCCACGGGTTCAAAGAAGGCCCGTAAATTGAGTTTTCCGTCGAAGAACCCATCGCAAATTCGTCCATATTACACTTACCCAGAATCGGCATGCCGGCCGCTTTGAGTTTTTCCACAACCGTTGCATCATAGGGGGCGATAAAATTTTCCAGTATTTTTGAACAACAGGTAACTTTTGTGCCTTCATAACACATATTATCTTTTAAGGCTACAGGAACGCCAAAAAGCAAAGACAAATCTTTTTCCCCCGCTGCAACTCTTTTATCGCAGTCCTCCGCCGCCTGTAATGCCGTTTCAAATTCTTTTGAGACAAAAGCTTTGAGGCCGGCGTTTTGCTTTTCGATATTTTCGATAAAAGCCGCCGTTACTTCTTTTGAGGTTGTTTCCCTGTTTTTTATCGCCTTCGCGAGCGCTGTGGCAGAAAGATCGGTTAAGTTCATCGGCTACTCCATAATCCTGGGTATTTTAAAAAGGCCAATTTCTTTATCGGGGGCATTGGATAGCGCTTTTTCCTGGGTAAAGGAAGGTTTAACCGTATCTTCTCTTGTTACATTCAGCACCGGGATAACGCTGGAAGTCGGTTCAATTCCTTCGGTATTTAATTCCGAGAGCTTATCAACAAAAACAATTATATCTTCGAGCTGCCTTGTAAACTTATCCAATTCTTTAGCTTCAAATTTAAGCAAAGACAGTTTCGCAACATGTTCCGCATCTTTTCTTGTAATCATAAGCGCTCCTGGAAGCTTTATCGTCGATAAGGTTCATAAAGTTCGTAAAGTCCATAAGGTCCATAAAGTCTAAAATCTTTGAAAGATATTAAAACCATAAATCTTGTACTCTTGTTTTCTTGTTATCCGATCTTCCTTGTCCCTTGTTTCTAATAATATCCTGCAACGATTTTAGACATTACGAACCTTATCTCGCTATGCCAAAGTTTTTTGGTATCTATATATATCTACCTAACGAGAAAAGCTTTGCTTACAAACTTTACGAACCTTTTTTAAACTATCTTTAACTATCTTATCATATTTTACTTTTCTCGGCCAATAAATAATTTACTTAGCGAGCGTATGTTTTAGCCGTTTATAAATTTTAAGCAGAGTATTCGCTTTTCCAAAACCCCCGGGTTTGGTAACTATATAAATATTTTTTTCGGGGCTAAAGGTCAGAGGCACCCCCGGAACTATTACATCCCTGATTTCCGTATAACTTATTTTGAGAGCTTTCATAATTGTTTCGGCGGTTGCTCCGCCGGAAATAAAAAAACGGCTATAGTTATTATTTTTAACCAAACCGGCTGCAATATTTTTAAAAGAGGTTGCTATTTTTCTGCGTGTTTTCTCCCTGCCGGGGCCCAAAAGCGGCTTAACTTTAAAAATAATGTCCCGGCCTACTGCTTTGGCGAGCTTGTTTTTAAGAACAGGAAAAACAGGTATTTTTTTTGCCTGGCTCAGTATTTCTATCTGTTTATGAGTGATTTGCTTTACGCTGCCCACAAGATAGGCCGTTGCACCCGTAACGACAGGACAAAACGGGGCGCTTTTTGCTTTTTTTGGTAAAATATAGCCGGCCAGAGCGGCCGCCCCGGCTATCAGTTTAAAATTCTTAACGGCTTCTGCTATAGTTTTCAAGTCTTGCTCGGTAAGACAGTCGAAAATAAATATTACGGGAGTCTTACTTTTTCTTGTTCTTATATAATCAGCCAGGGCTTGTTTGCCCTGCCGTATTAGGGCAATAGGCACTTTTATGGTTTTGTACTTTGACTGCTTTTTGAGCAGCAAGGCTATATCCGAGGTCAAGGCAGGATTCGCGGGGTCATTAGCGTATTCGGTTTCTTCAAGAAGCCGTCCGTTAAGGTAAAGTTTTCCATTTTTTATTTTTCGGCCAAGTTTAGGGTATGCCGGCACGAGCGCAGCCGCCTTGATGTTTAATGCGTCTATACAAGCGTCTATTTCAGACCCGATATTTCCCCTTAAGGTTGAATCAATTTTTTTATAAAGTAAAATATTTTTACCGGCAGAAACAATTGTCGAAAACACGGTTTTGTAGGCCCTGCGGGGTGTAAGCAGCCTGCTGGCTGTGTTTAATACAGTAATCCCTTTGAAAGTACCTGAGAATTTAGAAAAATTTCCGGCCGCCGTATCCACAGATGCGCACTTATACCCGTTCTTAAATATCTGGCATCCCACATCATTGGCCCCGGAGAGGTCATCAGCAAGAAATAGAATCCTGTTCATTTTAGAACATACGCTTTTATATATTTAGGATTGTAAACGCTGGATTCAGAGTATTTATCAAAACATAAATCTATTTTGTTTCCTTTTATTCCGCCTCCGGTATCCGCCGCGATGCAGTAGCCGTAGTTTTCTACATAAAGCCTGGTACCGAGAGGAATAATCCTGGGATCCACGGCACAAACTCCATAGCCGGCTTTCATCCCGTTTGCGGTTAACCCGTCCGCGAAAGGGCCGCAATCCTCGGGCCCCGGATAATAACCGGTGGCCAGAAGAGTATAGACTTTTGTTACCGTCATCCTGCGGGGCAGCGTGTACATTTTCTTATTTTTACTGCTGCCTTGTAAAATAATTTTATTAACGGGTTTTCTCTGATTTGAAATATTAAATACCTTGCGCCAAACTTCTTTGTTGTCATGGTAGAGTACTTTTACCTCTTTTTCCAGCAGGCCGTCCATACCGGACTGAAAATCTATAGTCTCTCCGGTGTTTAGATACTTATCCCATCTTATTATAGTGTCATATTTTAACATCTCGGCAACGGTAATGTTCACCTCTTTAACCCGGTGAACTTTTATCATAATTCCGTCCGTTACCAGAGTATTCAGATTAGGAATAACTATATCCAAAAGCGAGAGCGTGATCTTTTGCTCTTTTAAAACATCATAAACCGTGTAGTTTTTGACCGGTGCCTCAATTATCCTGCCATCCACAAGTATTTTTACGCTTCCTTTGAACGGGTTAAAATATACACTGCCCGTAAATAGTATCCCCGCCAGTAAAATTGCAACAATAAGGATTTTTTTCATCAGCCTACCCTGCCGTACTCTCTAACTTTAAATTTAACTTTGAGATCTTCCTCGGCAATTTTTTTACAGGCAGACACATCAACTCCCGGGACCGTTACCACCGTTGCAGTTACATCCGGTATATATTTTTTAGCTTCAGCTATGAATTCCGTAATACCTTTAAAAGAACCTTCGTTAAACTGCGAAAAACACATTGCCTGGTATTTTTGAGCTGTAGAGGCATTCAGGCTGATCGAAAGAGCATCCACAAGACCTTTTAGTTCAGGAAGGATATTCCTGCCGTGTATCAGATTTCCCTGGCCGTTGGTGTCCACCCGAATTCTTGCGCCTTGAGCTTTAAAAGCTGCTGCCGTTTCCTTAAGCGCAGAAAGCCTTATTGTTGGCTCACCAAAACCGCAGAAGACCACTTCCTTGTAACTTGAGAGCTCTCCTGCCGCTGCTATTATTTCTTTTGCGTCCGGCTCGCGCAGTAAAGATAGATCATTACCTTTTACAATATTACTTTCATTCCTGGCGCAAAAAGAACAATGATTAGAACATCTGTTTGTGAGATTAATATACAAAGAACCGTTCAGCGCATAGACTATCTTGCCCTGTTTTTCTACACCCAGCTTAAAGAGACAGTGGGCATTTAAGCCTGACCATAAGGAAATTTTTTCCGGACTAACACCTTTTATACCGGCGATTTTCCCGGCAATTTCCGGCAAATAGGCCGGTTCGTTTCTTTGCCCTCTTTTTGTCTGGGGTGCCAGATAGGGAGAATCAGTTTCAAGCAGCAGGCGGCTTAAGGGTATATCCTTAACGGCCTCTCTTAAGGCCTCCGCCCCGGGATAGGTAACTGCGCCGCCGACGGCAATATAAAAACCAAGTTTAAGAAACTCACTAAGCATAACAGGATCGCCTGTAAAACAGTGGAGCACCCCGCCCTGCTCCTGCAAATTTTCAGTTTTCATTATAGCCAGTGTATCCTGCACGGCGTCACGGCTGTGAATTATAAGCGGAAGATTATGTTTTTTGGCCAGGCCTATATGCCGGCGGAAAACCCGGGCCTGTACTTCTTTGGGAGTGGAATTTCTGAAATAGTCCAGACCGGTTTCGCCTACGGCAACAACTTTTTTTTGGGCAGCATTATTATCAATAAATTCAAAATCTTTTTCCGCGGCTGCCAGGCAGTCATTGGGATGTATCCCCAGAGAGCAATAAATATTGTCGTGGGAAGCCGAGGTTTTCAGACAAAAAGCATTTGAGTCCGTGCCGGTACCGATATTAATTAAGTATTTTACTCCGGCAGAAATAGAAGAGTTTATAACCTGTTCCCGGTCGGTTAAGTATTTTTCGTCATCCAGATGTACATGTGTATCTATCAGCATAGTTATCCGTCTTTAATTTTGGGATCTTTAGGGAACAGAATCGCCCCTTTCTTTACGAAGGTGCCGGGCTGCAAACAACCCCATTTTGCTGTTTCTATAAATAAGTGAGCCGCCTTTAGATCCTGCCCCAGCTGGTTCATTATCTTTTCCGCTGTTTCCGGAATAAAAGGAGAAAGTAAAACCGCGACAAGCCTTATTCCTTCGAGTACCGTATAAATAACAGCCTCGAGTTTTTCTTTTTCGTTATTTTTAGCCAGAGTCCAGGGGGCAGTCTTTTCAATGTACTGGTTTAAAAGTTTTATAAATAGCCAGACGGTGTTTAAGGCTCCGGAAAAATCTATTTCTTCCATACATTTACCGGTTTTTTTGACGGTGTTTAGAGCCGCTTGCTTAATAACCAGAGCTTCGGTATCAACATTACTCACCAGGGGAGTTTTTCCGGCGCAGTATTTTTCGCACATGGTCAGCGCACGGCTTACGAGATTTCCCAGTTCATTCGCCAGATCAGAGTCCCTTCTTCTAAGCAGCGCTTCTGTTGAAAAATCACCGTCCTGGCCGAAAGTAGTCTCGGCAAAAAGAAAATATCTGGCGGCATCGACGCCCGCTATTGAGATAAGTTCATCCACATTTATCACTTTACCGCGTGACTTTGATATTTTTTCCTTATTGAAGGTCCACCAGCCGTGGGCAAATATTTTCTTAGGAAGCGGAATACCCGCTGACATTAGCATCGCCGGCCAGATGACGGAATGGAACCAGATAATATCCTTACCTACAAGATGCAGGTCCGCCGGCCAATATTTTTGTTCTTTTGCGGCCAGATAGTCCACCCCGGAAAGATAATTTGTCAGGGCGTCGAACCAAACATAAGCGATGTGTTCTTTATCAAAAGGAAGTTCAATACCCCATTTGAAACTGTTCCTGGAGATTGAAAAATCATTCAAGCCTTCTTTGATCCTGTAAAGTATTTCATTATATCTAGATTCGGGCCTGACAAAATCTTTTTTCTTCTCGAAATGCTCAAGCAACCTGTCCCTGTAGGCTGAAAGCTTGAAGAAATAGCTTTCTTCTTTCAGGTGTTCAACTTTAGTCTTGTGTATCGGGCAACATCCTTCGCTTAATTCTTTTTCCTGGTAATAAGCTTCGCATCCGGTGCAATACAAGCCTTCATAAAATCCTTTATAAATATCGCCTTTTTCCCAGGACTGTTCATACATATACCTGACCATTTCTTTATGGGCATCTTCCGTCGTCCTGATGAACCTGTCGTATTTAATGTTAAGTTTTTCCCAGGCTTCTTTGAACTTGGGAATAAGCGAATCAACGAATTCTTTAGGCTCTTTATTATTCTGCACCGCCGCGGTTTCGATCTTTTTCCCGTGTTCATCGGTGCCCGTGAGAAAAAATACTTCCTCACCCATAAGCCTGTGCCAGCGGGTCAGAATATCCGCGGCAATGGTAGTATAAGCATGCCCGATATGCGGAATATCATTGGGATAATATATGGGTGTGGTGACATAGAACTTCTTCACTTTATTTCCCCGCCCTGCCCCGGCGCCGGTTTGGGTGCCTCAACCGCAGGAGTACCGCCGGGAACATTCTGTCTCGGGTTATTATTATTGGGCCTGTTGCCCGGGCCTCTTTGTCCGTTTCTGTTGTTCTGATTATTGTTATTATTTTGATTTTGACGGTTAGGCCTGTCGTTATTTCTGCCGCGGCTGCCTTGATTGTTATTTCTCTGGCCGTCTTTGTTCCGGCCTTCCGGCCCGGCGTTCCGGCGTTCCGTATTATTATTTGTCCCGTTATTCCTATTCCAGGGCTGCCGGGGTTTTTGCTGGGACTGCGGGCCCGGTACTTTAAGCAAAGCGGTACCGTCTTTAATTACCCCGTTATCTGCCGGAGTGCTGAGCGCGTTTTTCTTTACGGCATCCTCTGCCGCCGCGCGTATAGTATCATATTGCCCCTGCTCATAGGCCAGACAGCACATTAATCTTCCGCACATGCCGGATATTTTCGTTTGATTTAGCGGAAGATGCTGGACTTTTGCCATTTTGATGGTGACCGGAATGAAATCCTTGAGAAAAGATACACAGCATAATTCTCTGCCGCAACAACCGTAGCCTCCGAGCATCTTGGCCTCATCCCTTACCCCAATCTGCCTCATCTCTATTCTTGCCTTCAGCAGATAGGCCAGATCCTTGACTAATTCCCTGAAATCCATGCGCTTTTCAGCCGTAAAATAAAAAACAATCTTTGTCCGGTCCAGGGAATAATCTGCTTCGACCAGCTTCATCTCCAAACTCTTCTCTTCGATCTTTTGCTGGCAGGCTTTATACGCTTCTTTTTCTTTTTGAATGTTCTCGTAAAAATGTTTTACATCTTCGGGTGTAGCCACCCGGAGGAACTTTAAGTATCCTTCCATCCTGTTATCGGTGATTAGCTTGGGAACTTTCACCACCTGTCCGAACTGGGGGCCGTCGGCGGTATCCACAACACAATTATTTCCCTCTTTAATGTTGAGGTCAGTGCTGAAACAATTTACTATTTTGCATCTGTCTCTGAATCTGACAGGTATCTGGTAAAGCGGTCCGGGTGCAGAAACGACTACCGTTGCCGGTTTTACTGCTTCAGTCTGGACGGCTTGTGCCGAAACAGGAGTCGAAACAGGAGCCAAAGGCGTAGTTTGAGAACAGCCGGGGCAAGATTGACAGGGCGGTTCCGTTACTGCCGGTGCCGCAAGTAAAGGCGCAGGTTGTACCGGTTGTAACGGTAAAGAGACCGGCGCAGAATTTTTTTGCGGTTCTTCCGGTTTATTAATATTATTAATATTATCCATTTCGAATATCCCCTTTAACCAAAATATTATTGAGTACAAGATCCTGATTTAAAATCCTGTTTCTTGAAATAACGCTTCTGGAAGCGTCAATTTCAGAAAGCATGGTCATTATGTTTTCCAGCGGTAAAAGCTGCGCGTATTTCTTTACCAGTTCTTCTTTGTCTACATTGCAAATCAAACCCTGGCCGGTCTTTACTTTTAAAACATCATAGATAAAACTTGAGAAATAATCGGTAACAACTGCCGTTACATTTTCAAAATTCTTTTTAACGGCCTTTACTTCGAGCAGCAGCCTGTTTTTATAGTAAGCTTCAAGCATTGTGAAGATTGCGGCGCGCAATTCAAGGGCTTTTACTCCGGTAAGTTCAAGTGCTTTAGCCACACTGCCGTCAGAAACTCTTACGCCGTATTCTATGATATTTGCGTCTTCTATGGGTTCTTCTTTAGCCAGGAGGAATTCTTTTACCTGCGCTAAGGTTAAAGGCCCGAACTTAACAGTCTGACATCTAGACCTTATCGTATTTAAAAGCAGCGCCGGATTTGCTTCTACCAGAATAAAAACTCTCCTCTCGAGCGGTTCTTCTATTGTTTTCAGGAGCATCGGAACAGCTTCTCTTGAAAGTTTTCCGGCTTCGTCTATTATTACAAATTTATATTTGTTAAAAATCGAAGAAAGCGAGTTAGAGTTCAACAGCTCAGCTATCTGCTCTCTCTTTATAGAGTTCTTCTCGGCCTGAACAAGTAAAATATCGGGATTTAATCCTTGCGTCTGTTTAACACAGGAAACACAAACAGCACATGCTCTAAAGTTTTGATAATCCGGATTTTCACAGTTAACTAAACGGGCAAACTCAAGCGCCAGCGTTTTTTTCCCTACTCCATCCCGCCCGGTAAAAAGATACGCATGCGCCAGTTTATTATTCTTAACCGCAGCGGAAAGAATTCTTTTCTGCTTATCGTGGCCTGTTATGTTTTTCTGCATTTTTCAGTTTCCTGTCCACATACATTGCGACTTTTCCGGCAATCTCTTCTATTGAGGAAAGTGCGTTTATTATTTTTATCCTGCCGGGTTCCATATTTGCTATAGTCAGATAACCTTTACGGACTTTTTCATGGAAAGCTTTATTTTCCGCCTCCAGGCGGTCTTTTTTTCCTGTCCTCTTTTGAGCCCTTTTAAGTCCGAGTTTAATGTCCAGATCAAAATAAAGAGTCAAATCCGGTTTTAACCCGCCGGTGGCAAAGTTGTTAAAAGAAGTCAGCAGCTTTCCGGAGAAGCCTCGTGCGTAACCCTGGTAAGCCAGGGTTGAATCAAAAAACCTGTCACAGATTACAATTTTTCCATTTTTAAGCGCCGGTCTAATTTTGTCTTTAACATGCTGGGCGCGGCTTGCCAGATAAAGCAGGAGTTCAGTTTCAGGAGCCATCGCCCTGCTTTTTGGATCCAGAAGAATTCTTCTTATTTTTTCGGCTATTACTGACCCGCCCGGCTCTCGTGTTTTAACAACGGAAAAACCCGACTTGATTAAATATGCCTGTAATACTTTAATTTGAGTAGACTTACCGCTGCCTTCCGGCCCTTCAAAAGTTATAAAAATCATAAACTTGCTCCGCTTTATCAAATAATCTTCTTCACCGATTCCAGACTTTATCTCGCTATGTCAACGGTAGTTGACATCTATATATCTCTTCCAAACGAGAAAAGCTTTGCTTATCTCGCTATGTCAAAATCTTTGACATCTATATATCGCTTCCAAACCTTACAGACTTTATGGACTTTATAGACCTTCCAGCCCTTATAGACCTTTTTTTACTACTTATCTTGCCTGCTTAGTCTTGTAATCGAAACGGCTCTACCGGTAGTTTCATCAATCTCAACGACCGCCCCGTTAATTCTTACTACTCCCGTCGCGACTTCAAATCTTACCGGTATATCGTACAGGAATTTTTGCAGCGCCATCTCTTTTTTTATGCCTATCACAGAATCAATCGCCCCGCACATTCCCGCATCGGTAATATAAGCGGTCCCGCCCGGGAGAATTCTTTCATCGGCGGTCTGAATATGCGTATGGGTGCCAAAGAAAGCCGATATTTCCCCGTCAAGAAAATTTCCGAGCGCGTTTTTCTCTGAAGTTATCTCGGCATGGAAGTCGACGATAATAATATTAGTTTCTTCTTTGATTTTATTTACTATTGCTTTTGCTTTTCTGAACGGACAGTCAATGTTCGACAGGTAGACACGGCCTTCAAGGTTCAAAACAGCTACCCGGGCCCCGTTCGGGGCATCGTAAATCCTATAGCCAAAACCGGCTACCCCTTCAGGATAATTAGCAGGCCGAAGCAGCCTTTTTTCCGTGTCAATTATCTGCATTACCTCTTTCTTGTCCCAGATATGATTACCGGAGGTAACAACATCCACGCCATAGGATAAAAGTTCATCTAAGACCTTGGCAGTAATTCCAAAACCCCCGGCGGAGTTTTCTCCGTTGACCACTACAAAATCCAGGCCCATTTCTTTTTTGAGACCTGGCAAAAGCGCTTTAATGGCGGCGCGTCCCGGCTCCCCTATCACATCACCTAAAAACAATAGTTTCATCACTGTCCTTTTAACTCAATTTTACTTCTTAGCCCCTACTAATATATGTGTCATCTTTTTACACATCTGTGAAATCTGACCACCCATCTGTTTCATCAGGCGATAGCCTTATTTCGCGTACTCTGAAGCCCTCATCTCTCTGATAACGGTAACTTTAACCTGTCCGGGATATTCAACCTCTTCTTCAATCCGTTTTGCAATATCTTTAGCAAGCTGAAGAGCCTGAGCATCATTAATTTCGGTGTATTCCACCATTATCCTGATCTCCCTGCCGGCCTGCATGGCAAAGGAGTTTTTTACACCGGTGAAAGATTCTGCAATATTTTCAAGTTTTTCCAGC